>JACQOX010000065.1 GCA_016202335.1 Deltaproteobacteria bacterium | reverse complement strand
GTGTTCCAGCTGATTGAACGCTTCCAAAAGACGCGCACGCTCCGGTTTGGGAAGATCACGTACGTAATCAAGTACAGGCGATTTCCCCGATAAGGTTGTATAAAATGTTACTTTCACCGTGAGCAAATATATCCAATTGGTTATATAAAGTAAATGAATATTTATTGACCCATCAATCGTTGAATCTTTTGCATCCGGCGTGCGACGTACGGACCGGGCGGATAGTGTCCCCATTTTTTGGGGCTGGGGAGGATGCTGGCCAAAAAGGCAGCTTCTGAAGCTGATAAGGCTGCGGCTGATTTGCTAAAATAATGATGGGCAGCGGCTTCCGCCCCATAGACATGATCCCCCCATTCCACGACGTTCAAATAGATCTCCAAAATCCGGCGTTTCGGAAGAATAAGTTCAAGTTTCAGCGTAATGAGCAGCTCCGCGAGTTTTCGCCAGATGGCTTTGTCGCGGGTGAGGTAAAGATTGCGTGCGAGTTGCATCGTGATGGTGGAAAAGCCGCGCGAATATTCTCCTTTTTTGAGGTTCTTTTCGACGGAAGCTTTGAGTTCATCAACGTCCACGCCGTCGTGTTTGTAGAAACGTCCATCTTCAGCAACGACCACGGCACGGCGAAGATGCGAGGAAATGCGTTCAATCGGCACCCAGTGGTGTTGTTTGGCACCTTCATCTTCGCGCATGTACGCGGTGTTTGAAACGCTGCCACGGCGCAGTGCCAGGACGTCGGGGAAAAACACGGAGAAAAGAGCGATGATGAGCCCAAAAAACAAGAGGATTTTCTTCACCGGGATTTTATGGAGGAAGAAGGGAAAAGAAGCAACTTCTTCCGAAATGTGCCGATAATAAGAATATGGAAATAAACAAAATTGCCATGAGCGATCTCGATTCCTTTTTGGCAGCCCCAGAGATTCAAGCGGAGGAACCTCGCAAAGAGCTTGCTGATCAGATCCAATACAATGTCGCCTTTTATGGCAGTTGGTTCCCCGAGGCCACCGCACAGGAATTCTCCGAGGCAGAGGCGCGCCTCGCATCGCGCAAAAGTGAAGCTGGCCCCGTTTTCATGGGCATGGCCGCGGTGTGGGCTCCTGATGAACGCCGCTACGTCGATTGGATCGCCGCGCGCATGCAGCGATGGAATGCACAGGCCGAGGCGCAACGGGATGGTTCCCCCGCGCTCAAACGTGAACTCGCCGATAACCTTGCCATCGCCAGCGTGTGGGAAGAGCGCCTCTCGAAGGAATCCGAAAAAACCGTACGCCCACTTTTTCAGCGTGCCGACACCCTTTTGAACCGCAAAAATTTTCATTGGGACAGAGAAAGCGGAGCGAGTTACAGCGCCTTCGCTGGCATTGGCAGGATGCTTGAAGACGCCCTGTTGCGGGGACAGGTCGACCATCTCGCAGGGGGATCCTCATCAGCTTTTCAGCTCACAAAAGCGCTCTTTGAAAAATCCCCAGCGGAAGTCCTCTCCATCCTCTCTGAACAACATGTTTTTTATGCTGAACTTCCCAAGGCCTGGCAGGAAAAAATGTGGGCTTTTTTCAATCAGCATCGCGCGGAACTCTCACCCAAGGAAGCGTATTGGAATGCCTTAAGAAATTTTCTTCAGCATCAGCCTCAATACGTCGACACCTTCATCGAACAGCATGAGACTTGGATTGCCTTGTTACCCGTAGAGCACGACCGATATGATTATGACGCTGATGCGGCTACACCATACGAGGTGCTAAATCTGTACAATTCACTCGTCGATGACAACCTGATCCCCAAACAGCACAAGGTCCGCGTCTATCATTATTTGGTCTCTGTTTATAATGTCGACGCCTCGGTGAAGCCCGATTACCTGAAGCTTGCGGATTCGCAGGCCTTGGAAGAGAAGTTTGTTGGCGAATACCTGACGCAACGAGCATCGAAAAAGGACGAATGCTATCATCGATGTGATATCGGCAAAGTTCTTTTCCAACGAAAAACCAAAGCATGGGGAACGACAAAAACTATCGCTTTCGTGAAGCGCATTTTGCCAAAGGAGCTTCATCCACTCTTGGCACTCTCCTTTGCGAGTTTACGCCTTTTCCTCGATCAGGACCCCAAAGAAGTGGAGCGCTTTCTCGGCGAATTACAAAACCCTGAGAAACGCGATCTCGATGCTGTTCAGCATGACCCCCTGTGGAAGGAGATTTGGGATTTATGGAATCACAACTACGTCGACTCTTTTCTGCCGGACCATTTTAATGCCTCTGATCGATATGGTTTTGCCCTGGGCACCCTCCCGGCTTATTTTCTCAAGATCGGTCGTGGTGACATCGTGCAGAAGTTTTGGAAAGAGCATCATCCCTATGCTCCGCTCTTTCAAATGCCTGCAGACATTCGTCCAACGGGAAAGGGGTTAGGCTTTGTCAGCATCGATGATTTTGTCGATCCTGCGCGTCTTCCGCATGCGGACAAGGCGTGGGCCAAATCCCTCTTTCTCGCCACGTCTCCCTGGTCAGGTTCCAGATCAGATGCTGCCACGCACGGGGTGCAAACGTCTGCCCTCGCGGTCGGAGAGCGTTTTGGACTCGCCCCCAAGGCAAGTTTATATGCAGCCCCCGTAGATTTCAAAAAGGAACGACTCCCGGAAACACTCGTTCGTAATCTGGAACAAGTGCTCATCCGAAAACGCTTTGACGATTCCATCGCGGTCGTGGGCATGAGTTTTGGCCTGTCGGTGCCACATGTGTTTCACGATGAAGCTAAAAAATCCCCGGTTTTTCAGAAATTAAAGAGCTTAACCAATGACCTCCATGAGCAGGGGGTGGCGCTTGTTGCCGCTTCAGGAAACGACGGATCACATGACCTCATCAACATGGTTGGGTTTCTTCCAGGTGTTCATCTCATAGGAGCTACGAACAATCGATACACCACAACACTTTCCGACGATGTACGAGCTTCGTACACCACAGGAGGAGATGAAGAAAACAAGGTCCGTTTTTTTACCCATGCCGATCCAACCCTCCTTCCCACGTCGAAAGAAAACATGGAATGGGAAGCCCATTCAGGAACTTCTTTCGCGCAACCCAATTTCTCCGGCATCCTTCTCCTCATGAAAGAGGTCAATCCGACCTTAAGTTGGGATGAACAAACAAACATCCTTGAAGGCACGCGAAAAAGGGGGGCCACCAAAAATCTTCGTGGAGAAGATATTGAACCGATCTTCGTCGTTGATCCACTTGAAGCCTTAGCAACCGTTGCACAACTCCCTGGAAGTACCTATCAAGGTGATCGACTGAAAAAGTTTCTTGAACATCTCACCCGATAATGTCCTTCACTTCGATCCTTTCTTGACGTACGAAAGAAATTTCAATAACAAAACCCAACTTTTTAACCCATTTACCCAAACAAAGGGGGAGAGCGCATGAAGAAAAAGCTGTTCAACATATGCACACATGTGGCCATCGCTATCAGCTGCTTCGTTCCAAAGTTTGCTTTTGCCAGTGAAGCAGACATCAAACTGCCAGATTTTTCGACGATCACGTTCAATCTTTTCGGGACCCAGATTTTAGGCCTGAGCCTTTTACACTGGGGACTTTTGATCTGTGCACTTGGGATTCTCTTCGGCTGGATCCAATACCTGCAGACCAAGTCCCTGCCGGTGCTCAAAGCCATGCACGATGTTTCTCAGACCATTTGGGAAACCTGCAAAACCTACCTCACCCAACAGGGAAAATTCTTGGCAGCCCTCTGGGTGCTGATTGCCGCTTGCATGGTATATTATTTCGCGGGGTTGCAAGGGGCTCCTTTTAACCATGTTGCCCTCATTCTGGCAGCATCGGTTTTGGGCATCGCCGGATCTTACGGCGTTGCTTGGTTCGGCATTCGCATCAACACCGTGGCCAATTCACGCTGTGCCTTTGCCGCCCTTGGACAAAAACCCCTGGCCGTCCTCAGCATCCCCCTGCAGTCAGGCATGAGCGTTGGTTTACTTCTCGTCAGCGTTGAACTCTTTTTCATGATCTGCATTTTAGCGTTCCTTCCCCAAGACCTGGCCGGCCCCTGTTTCATCGGATTTGCCATCGGTGAATCGCTCGGCGCCACCGTACTCCGTATCTGCGGTGGTATCTTCACCAAGATCGCGGACATCGGCTCTGACCTCATGAAGATCGTATTCCACCTTCCTGAAGACGATCCGAAAAATCCTGGCGTCATCGCCGACTGCACCGGCGACAATGCCGGCGACAGCGTTGGGCCCACGGCCGACGGTTTTGAAACCTATGGCGTCACCGGAGTTGCCCTCATCGCTTTCTTGGCCTTGGCCTTGGCGACGCGGCCTGACATCTGCGGGCATCTCATCATCTGGATTTTCGTTATGCGTATCCTCATGATCATCACGTCGCTCGTTTCGTACTTCTTTAATAAAAAGTTGAGCCAGGAATTGTATGGCGATTTGCATGATTTCAATCCCGAAGCCCCGCTCACTCACCTCGTATGGATCACGTCGATCGTGTCGATTGCTGTCACCGTTGTCGCCAGCTATCTGCTGCTCGCTGAAAATTATGGTGCCCTGTGGTGGACGCTCTCTGTCATCATCAGCTGTGGAACGCTCGCCGGCGCTTTGATCCCTGAATTCACCAAAGCCTTTACCAGCACGCACTCGCGGCATGTTCAAGAAGTGGTCACCAGTTCCCGCCAAGGGGGAGCATCTTTGAATATTTTGTCAGGTTTGGTTGCCGGAAATTTCTCGGCATTTTGGCAAGGCATCGTCATCCTGGCGCTGATGCTCGGAGCCTATTGGATGTCACAACATCCTTCCGTGCTGTCGCTCATGCCTCCGGAATTCCCGTTTGCTGCTCCCATCTTTGCCTTCGGCCTGGTGGCCTTTGGATTCCTCGGCATGGGACCGGTGACGATCGCGGTCGACAGCTTTGGACCGGTGACGGACAACGCGCAATCAATCTATGAATTGTCCATGGTGGAAAAATTTCCCCACCTCAAAGAGGAAGTGAAAAAAGAGTTCGGCTTTGAGCCCAATTTCGAACACGCCAAACACTGCCTGGAAAAGAATGACGGCGCTGGCAATACCTTCAAAGCCACGGCCAAACCCGTACTCATCGGCACAGCTGTTGTGGGCGCCACCACCATGGTGTTCGGCATCATTCTGCTTCTCGAACACCTCTTTGGCGGCGTCGTCGCCAAATTGAGCCTCGTTCAAGCCGAAGTCGTCTTTGGGCTACTCCTCGGCGGTTCCGTGATTTACTGGTTTACCGGCGCTTCCATGCAGGCTGTCGTCACTGGTGCCTATCGCGCGGTGGTGTACATCAAGGAAAACATCAAGCTCGACGAACACACCGCTTCGATCGAGGACAGCAAGAAGGTCGTGGAAATCTGTACAGTCTATGCTCAAAAAGGCATGGTCAATATCTTCGTCGTCATCTTCTGTCTGGCCCTGGCCATTCCGTTTTTTGATCCCTACGCCTTCATCGGCTATTTGATCGCCATGGCCTTCTTCGGTCTCTTCCAGGCCATCTTCATGGCGAACGCCGGCGGCGCCTGGGACAATGCCAAGAAGATCGTCGAAGTGGAACTCAAACAGAAACACACCCCACTCCATGAAGCTTCCATCGTGGGTGACACGGTCGGTGATCCCTTCAAAGATACGTCCTCCGTGGCCCTCAACCCGGTCATCAAGTTCACGACGCTGTTCGGGTTGTTGGCTGTGGAAATCGCGGTCATGATGCCGGCTTCGGCGCTCAAGACCGGCATCGGTGTGGTGCTGTTCGCAACCGCATTGGTGTTCGCCTATCGGTCGTTCTACAGCATGCGTATTCCAGACGAAACCAAATGACGCCAACGGCGTCATCCTGAGAAAAAACTATTTGAGCTCTCCTTTCTCAAACAATCGAATTTCGCCAAACTCGCCATCGTATCCAGCGTGACGAATCACGTTCCCCTGACGCATCCGGTGCAAGGCTTCACCCAAGAACGGAACGGTCGAACGTTCGAGATCATCGACAGAAATATCGGAAAGAATCTTGAGCTCTGGTCCGTAAAGTGACGTGACATTTTCATAATGCTTCGCCACCGTTTTACTGGAAGGCCCCACGTCGCAGAGCTCCCCCAAAACTTCCGTCAGGGGAATCAGACTTTTGAAGGGATCTGTGCGTATTGGTTTTTCCCCCATCGCACGATCGGCGAGTTTTTGAACGCGATGGAGCACGCCTAATGTCAACGCCCCCTGACAGTGCGGACAACGGCCTTCGTGTTTGAGTGACTCTTCTGGCGTAAGCCGTACTCCACAACTGCGATGGCCATCGGCATGGTATTTCCCTTCCTCAGGAAAAAATTCCACGGTGCCGCCATACCCTTCCCCGGTTTCCAGGGCTCGTTTGATGGATCCATAATCCAATCCCGTGGAGAACATACATGCTTCACGGCCAATTTTCTGAGGAGAATGGGCATCTGAATTGGACACCAAACGAAACCGATCAAGACTTGAGACACGCCAGTTCATCTCAGGATCAGACGAAAGGCCGGTCTCAACGGCAAAGATATGATGCGCCAAATCGCCATAACATTCGTCGATGGAATCAAATCCCGATTTGGAACCGAGTGCCGAGAACCACGGTGTCCAAATGTGCGCGGGGATGAGAAACGAATCCGGATGGCTCTCGAGCGTGATCTCCAGCAGATTACGCGAGTCGAGTCCCAAGATCGGGCGACCATCAGACTTGATATTGCCGATGCGACCGAGACGCATCCGAATCTTTTCCGCGGCTTCGAGATTCGGAGCGAACAGCAGATGATGAACTTTTCTGACCTTGTCGCCTTTTTTGTAAATCGTGGAAATTTCAACACCGAGCATAAAGCGAACCGGACTTCGACAGATGGATGGCAGTTGTGCTTCAATCTCTCGTTCCAGGTCAGGCTTCAATCGAAAGAGGCCTGAGCCGTCAGCAACGAGTTTCTCTCTGATCTCTGACATCCAGACCGGGTGCGTAAAGTCGCCGGTGACGAGCACCGTCACCCCTTTTTTTTGAGCCCAAAATGCCATATTCTCCAGGTCCAGATTTCGGCTCGTGGCCCGCGAATACTTCGAATGAAGATGTAAATCGGCGTAGAATTGCATATTTCCCCCTTTTTCAAAAAGTACTTGAATCCCACCGAAATTCAACTATGGATCCTCCCCCATATGATTATTTACGATCTCATGTGCGACGACGGACATCGGTTTGAAGGCTGGTTCCCGAGCGCTGATGCTTTTGAACGACAGTTGGCCCGAGGGCAGGTGATCTGCGAAATCTGCGGAAGCCCAGGCATCACCAGGCTGCTTTCGCCAGTGCACATGAAGCACAGCCAAGCCAAAGAGGCCTCAGAGAATCATCGCCCAGTCAAGGCGTTGGAAGGTGGCGAGCTCACGGCCATAGGCGAAATCGACGAGATTTCGTTTCTCAAGACGCTGCGCCATTACGTGAAGAAGAACTTTGAAAACGTCGGTGAAAATTTTTCGCAACTCGCCCGCAAAATGCAAACCGGAGAAATCCCTCATCGCAACATCGTGGGCCAAGCAACTCCGGAGGAACGCCGAGAACTTCAAGAAAATAATATTCCGCACTTTATTCTTCCCGACGTTCCACCTGAGTTTGATAATTAAGATTTACTGCCCGCCGGAGATCGTCGCCAAAACTGCCCCTGTATTCGTCGCGTTACCAGAAGCAACGGCAAATCCCACTGTTTCTGAAACCATGTAAATATCCTGAATGGGATAAGTCGTATTGGTCGTCTGGGATGTCCACGTTGTTCCACCGTTGCTTGAATAAAGGATGGTCCCGTTGTACCCGCCGACCCACGCCTTGTCGCCAGCACCTTCTATGGCGGCCAGGTCTTGCGTTGTTCCACTGGTAATCGAAGTCCACGTCGTTCCGCCGTCCAAAGTTCCCAGGATAGTTCCTGAATCTCCCACGGTAAGGCATCGATCACCAGATGAGCAGATAACATCCAGGAGATCAGCTGTCACTCCACTCGCCTGAACGGTCCAAGACGTACCGCCATTCGTCGTCTTCACAATGGCACCTTGGTTCCCAACGGCGTAGCCAGTGGTCGAATCCACAAAAAAGATTTTGTGGAGTTCATCGTCCGTGCCCACGGTGTAATCTCGATAGACCGAAGTCCAGTTTGTTCCATCGGTCGTCTTTAAAATCACGTTCGAATTATCACCGAGCCCCCCTGCCGCAAACCCTGTGTTCTCATCTAAAAAAACGACTGAATTGATACGGTCTTGATTGTACTCAGACCGCTCACCACCTCCGATGACATTCGGATACTCCTGTTTGGTATTGAGTTGAACAGACCACGTCGTCCCTCCGTCGGTGGTGGCAAAAATGGAAGCCCCATCGTTGACTGAGTCACGTCCAACAATCCAAACTTTGTTTTCGGTCATCGGAAAAACACCGCGGAGGATACTGTCAGAACCATCAAAGGCAAGGAGGCTCGCGTTGGAGCCACCGTTGGTAGTTTTTAATACTTCACCCAAATTCCCAACCGCCCAACCGACATTCGAATTTGAGGACAAGAATTGAATATCATAGTAACCAGAAATTTGATTTTGAGTGACCCCTCCAGTTGCAAGGAGATTGCGTTGATCAGAACCGATAAAATCTGTTCCTGAAACAGTCTCACCGCTTGACGCTACAACGGTCCAACCACTACTGCCGACCGTCGTTGAACTTGAAGAACTGCTCCCACATCCTACCATCATGACTGCTGCACAACACATTCCAATCCAGAAGCATTTTTTCATCCATCCCCCTTGGTTAACGTATCTGTGGTTAAAATAGTTTTTGAAGCAGAATTCCATGTTTTCGATCTGGTCCCACCGAAAGCATTTGGATGGGCACTCCGAGCAGTTCTTGAATACGGTCGATGTAACGGCGAGCATTTTGCGGAAGATCATTCAAAGATTGTATGGAAGCGATATCTTCTTTCCAGCCGGGGAATGCTTCATAACACGGCTCGAGTTTTTCAAATTGTCCTTCGGCTTCGGCAAAATGAGAAACTTCTTTGCCATGGATACGATAAGCCGTGCAGATCTTGAGCGTATCGAGACCCGTGAGGATGTCTAATTTCGTGAGCGCCAAATGTGTCAGCCCATTGACCTGGGCGGCATAGCGGAGCGCCACCATGTCGAGCCAGCCACAGCGCCGTCGACGGCCGGTGGTCGCACCGAATTCGTTCCCCTTTTCTTGAAGATGATTGCCGACGTCTTCGTGGAGCTCCGTCGGAAAAGCACCTTTGCCAACACGCGTCGTGTAGGCCTTGGCCACACCCAGCACGCTGTCGATCATCGTCGGTCCAATCCCGCTGCCTGCGCACGCCGCCCCGGCGATCGTGTTCGATGAGGTGACAAAGGGATATGTTCCGTGGTCGATGTCGAGGGCCGTGCCTTGCGCACCTTCGAGGAGGATACGCTTATGCTGACGAAATGAATCGTGCAGCAGCGTAACCGTATCGCAGACATAGGGCGTTAAGTGTTTCGACCATTCCCTGGCCTGATGGATGAGGTCATCTCGCACTATCGGATTTCCGCCCATGGCTTCGATCTGTCGATTCTTTTCCGGCAGCACGAGATCCAAGGCCTTCTGGAAAGATTCGGGATTCATCATGTCACAAAGCCGGATGCCAAGCCGCGAAGCCTTGTCTTCATAAGCCGGACCGATGCCGCGACCAGTGGTGCCAATGGAGGCACTGCCCCGCTTTTCTTCGCGGAGTTGATCGAGCAAGCGATGATAAGAAAACACGACGTGCGCATGGTGACTGACCGCCAATTGATGATGGTGGCGCAGAAAACCGCGATCGACCAGGCCTTCGATTTCGTCGATGAGCACCTGGGGGTCGATGACTACACCGTTGCCGATGATGCACTGGCAACGTTCGTGCAAAATACCCGAAGGGATCAGATGGAGAACGGTTTTGTCTTCACCGATGATCACCGTGTGACCAGCATTGGCGCCACCTTGAAAGCGAACCACCACATCAACTTGAGGTGTCAAGACATCGATGATCTTTCCTTTTCCTTCGTCGCCCCACTGGGCGCCGATGACAACAACGGCTGGCATGTTTTCTCCCTTCACATCATTAATTTTTCTAAAATCGCTTTCTGAACATGCAGGCGATTTTCTGCCTGATCAAAGATACGCGATTGCGCCCCGTCCATCACGTCATCGGTGATCTCTTCACCGCGATGGGCCGGCAGACAGTGAAGGACGATGGCTTTTTTGTCGGCAAGCGCCATGAGGTTCACATTGACCTGATACGGCTGAAACACCCTTTTCTTTTCTGCTTCGCCAGCACCTTCTTGCCCCATGCTGACCCAGGTATCGGTATTGATCACGGTGGCCCCACGAACGGCCTCGCGCGGATCATTGGTGATGAAGATATGAGAGGCATTTTTCTTCTTCACATTTTCCAAAACCGAGGAGTGAACTTCAAACCCTTTCGGCGTGGCGATGCGCAGCTCAAATTCCAGGATCATGGCCGCATGAATCCAACTGTGCGCGATGTTGTTGCCGTCGCCAACATAGACCACCTTTTGGTTGCGGATGTCCTTCTGGTGCTCGATGACGGTGAAGATATCGGTTAAAATCTGACAGGGATGCACGAGGTCCGACAGCCCGTTGATGACCGGCACGCTGGAAGCACTGGCCAAACGTTCGATGCGCTCCTGCTCAAAGGTGCGCATCATGATACCGTCGACGTAGCGCGACAACACGCGGGCAGTGTCTTCATACGTCTCACCGCGTCCAAGCTGTGACGCCTGCGTGGTGAGATTCAAGGCATGGCCCCCGAGTTGATACATGCCGACTTCAAAGGAGACGCGCGTGCGCGTGGAGGATTTTTCAAATACCATCCCCAGGGTCTTGCCTTCAAGCGACCGGTGTGGACGTCGTGCTTTTTGTTCGCGTTTGAGCCAGTGCGTGCGTTCAAAGAGCTTATGAATTTCATCGGCCGAAAAATCAAAATCCGTTAAAAAATGACGCGGCATATGCTTCTCCTTGGTTATAAGATATATCGACTCAAATCGCGATCCTGAACAATGCTGGCGAGCGCTTTGTTCACGTATTCCCGATCGATCATCACTTTTTTCACTCGGCGCTCAGAGGCATCAAAAGAAATCTCCTCCAGGAGCTTTTCCATAATTGTATGAAGACGGCGGGCTCCGATGTCTTCGGTCTGACGGTTGACGCGTTCGGCAATGTCACAGATTTCGTCAAGGGAGTCGGCATGAAACGACAGCTCAAGCCCTTCAGTCGCCATCATGGCCATATATTGCTTGGTCAGAGAATTTTCCGGTTCCTGGATAATGCGCAGAAAATCGTTTTTTCCGAGCGAACTGAGTTCAACTCGTATCGGGAAGCGACCCTGCAGTTCAGGAATCATGTCCGAAGGTTTAACGGCGTGAAACGCCCCCGCGGCAATAAACAGCACGTGATCGGTCTTTACCATTCCGTATTTCGTCGCCACCGTGGAACCTTCCACAATCGGCAGAATATCCCGCTGGACGCCTTCGCGCGAGACATCTGGCCCATGCCGCGATTCCCCGGAACGGCTGACGATTTTGTCGATTTCGTCGAGAAAGACGATGCCGCTCTGTTCCACGCGTTCAATGGCCTGGCGAATGACGGCTTCCATATCGATCAAATGCGATGCTTCATCTTGAATGAGGATCTCCATGGCTTCCGGGACCTTCATGCGACGCGATTTTTTCTGCTGTGACATCATGTTCGAGAACATATCACGCAGAGTGGACCTCCTCTCTTCGATGCTGCCGGCAGCCACGACTTCAATGGACGGCATGCCGCCCATGGGTCGATCCTGGGATTCAAATTCCACCACCTGATGCGCAAGTTTCCCGGCACGGAGTTCCTGGCGCAGCTCTTCGCGTTCTTCAGTGTGATTGATTTCGCTGGCTTCAGGGACATGCAGATCGGCAGGTGCAAGCCGCGGTCTTTGGCTGATGAGCAAATCCAAGAGTCGCTCTTCAGCGAGCTCTTGAGCCCGAACTGCCACGCGCAGCTGCTCTTCGCCTCGCACCATCTTGATGGCAACATCTGTCAATTCACGAACAATGGATTCAACATCTTTCCCCACGTAACCGACTTCGGTGAATTTCGAGGCCTCGACTTTGATAAACGGAGCATTGGCAAGCTTAGCCAATCGGCGGGCGATTTCAGTTTTCCCCACGCCGGTAGGGCCAATCATGATGATATTTTTCGGAACAATTTCATCGCGCAACGGTTCTGCCACCTGCTGCCGGCGCCAGCGATTGCGCAGCGCGATGGCCACCGCGCGTTTCGCCTGAGCCTGGCCGACGATGTAGCGATCGAGTTCCGACACAATTTCTCGGGGCGTCATGCCCATGGTGCTCATGAAAGTTCCTCAAGGGAGATCTGACTGTTCGTGTAGATACAAATTTGAGCGGCAATCTCAAGCGCTTCTTTTGCAATCGCCTTGGCATCGAGGTCTGAATGACGGAGCATCCCACGTCCTGCGGCCAGCGCAAAAGGTCCACCGGAGCCGATGGCCGTAATATCGTCGTCGGGTTCCAAGACATCACCGGTTCCCGAAATCGTGAGGATATTTTCGCGGTCGGCCACAATCATCATGGCTTCGAGGCGGCGAAGGACTTTATCGGACCGCCAATCCTTCGCCAATTCCACTGCAGCCCGCATGAGATTGCCGCGATGTTCTTCGAGCTTGGCTTCAAACCGCTCGAACAGCGTAAAGGCGTCCGCGCTGGAACCGGCGAAGCCCGCGAGAATTTTTCCTTCGTGCAGGGTGCGAACTTTTTTGGCGTTGTGCTTCATCACCGTATTGCCAAAGCTCACCTGACCGTCACCGGCCATGGCAACTTTTTTATCTCTGCGAACGCAAACGATTGTCGTTGAATGAAACATGCACTCTCCTTAGGCCTTCGGGTGCGACTTATCGTACACCTCCATCATCTTATCAAGGCTCACATGCGTGTATTTCTGCGTCGTCGAGAGGCTGGCATGGCCGAGCATCTCTTGGATCCCACGCAGATCAGCGCCTGCGGAAAGAAGATGAGAGGCAAAGGTGTGGCGCAGCATATGCGGAGTTACGGTCTTCTGGAGCCCAGCTTTTTTGACATATTTATTCAAAATCCGCTCCACACTGCGAGGAGTGAGCCTGCCGCCGCGCTTATTCACAAATAAGGCCATGGTTTCTTCATGGGCTGGGAACATCGAGGTGCGCCACAGGATATAGGCCTCAAGCGCTTCCCGGGCCTTCTGACCAATGGGGACAATGCGCTCTTTTTGCCCCTTTCCGAGCACTCGAACCACGCCGTCGTGGACACTCAGTTCATGGAGATTCAGGCCCGTCAATTCGCTCACCCGAAGCCCTGAAGAATAGAGCAATTCCAGCATGGCGCGATCGCGCATGGTCATGCCGTCGGCAGCATCGACCACATCGAGGAGCGCTGTCACTTCATCGATCGTCAAACATTTGGGAAGTAATTTGGGGAGTTTTGGCGTTGCGACTTCCTTCGCCGGATTTGTTCTGCACCATCCTCGCCGAATGGCGTAGCGAAAAAAACTCCGCAAGGTTGCCAATTTCCGCGCCACTGAACTCGAGGCCTTGGTTTTCAAAATGCCATGCAAATAATGACGGATCGCCGTGGCATCGATGTTTTCGAGAATCGCTGCCTGAGGCAGCGCCGCAAAAAACTGCTGCAGATCGAGGCCATAATTTTTGACGGTATGAACGGAAAATCGCCGCTCATCGCGGAGGTAAGTTTCAAAGGAGGTCAAGGCTTCATGTAGCTTCATGCCTTTTCATTATCACTTCTTAAGATTTTTTAAAAGAGATGCGTCGCATCAAGAGGATCATAAAGGCAAACATCAGAGGAAGAGCTGACTTTTCATTTTTACTTGCCCGTGGATTCAAACTGCACGCGCCACCCCCTGTGGTGTTGGTCACCCACGTGGGAAGCGAAGCTGCTGCATTGGGTGGCGTGGTACTTCCCGATGGTTTGCTGGCGATTGACGATCCACCGGTTCTTCCGGTCGACGTCTGGGGCTGCGCGCAGGCCTTGGCCTGATTATCAAAGACATCGGGCACGCCATTGTTGTTCTGATCCTTCCAACCGCCTTCGTCGCGATCAGCGCAGCCATCGTTATCCGAATCGTCGTCGCGGGCGTTGGGAATTGCGTCGCAATCGACATCAGCGATGGATCCAGGAGGAGAACACCCCGCACCTCCCACGATGCCTCGAACTTCGAAGTCCGGCAATCGATCGTCATCAAAATCGCCCAAGCGTTCGGCTCCGTCGGAAAGCCCGTCGCCATCGGTATCAGCGTTTGATGGATCGGTTTCTTGCGTATCGATCCAACCATTGCCATCGACATCTTCCACACCGTCGTCGATGCCATCGCCGTCAGAATCACGGTTCAAAGGATCCATCACTTTTGGAGTCCGGTAATTGGTGCCGGCACTCGTGAGCCCGTGGCAGTCGCCTTCATCACCTATGGTAATCGCTCCCACTTCAACGCCATCCGAAAGGCCGTCGTGGTCAGAGTCGCAGACATCCACACCTGTACCAAGGCGCTTTTCCTCGCCATCTAAAATACCATCGCCATCAGCGTCTTCTTTGAGCGTCCCACCTGGAATTTCTTGACCATCTGGAACGCCATCGTGGTCAGAGTCGGCAACATTGGGATCTGATTCCACCCATGCCGCCATGCCTGTTTCCATCGTTTGCTCATCGCGGCGACCATTGAAATTACTGTCTTCGGATCCATCGGCAAGCCCATCGCGGTCGGTGTCTGCAGACGTCGGATCCGTTTGGCTTTGTGGATCCTGATCAACTGACTGAACACCCGCTTCGACACCGTCGGGAATACCATCGGCATCGGAGTCAGGATTGGTGGGATTCAGACGGTCAGGAGAATCTAATTTCCCCTGAAGAGAGAGCTGTTTCACCAGTCCATGCTTCAGCCGTTCATCGCCATCCGAAAGACCGTCGCGATCGGTATCGGGATCGAGAGGATCGGTTTCACCTGAGAAAATATCGACAAGACCGTTACGGTTAAAATCTTCTTGAACATCGGTCAGTCCATCGCTGTCAGCATCGCGATCGACCGCATCTTTTTCGATCGTGAGACTTTTGGTGACCAGCGATGACACGCCATATTCAAGGTCTGTCGCCATCGCGGTAAAATACAGTGGCACCAGGTTCTGCGGCAGGACCACTTCCAATTGGAATCGCCCCGATGCCACATCGATTTTTGGATTGGACGCGATGGGAACCGCACCTGTTGCCGTCACTACGGCAAGATCAATGCGGACAGACGGGAGCGCGGATGCAATCGGAAGAGAACCGGAGAGCGAGAATTTCTGTCCGTCGATGTTGACTGCAGCCAGCCGCACAGGCTGAGGAAACGCAAAGGCGGATTCGACATCAATATCATTCGCGTCAAATGCCGTGGACATAATCGCCAGATCTTTGGAGCAATCAGCCGCGAGCGCAGCTACGACTATTCCCTTTTTATTTTTAAAAATGCGCCCGCCAAATCCATTGGAATTTCCGAGCAACGCAGTACCGTATTTTGCCTTCCCCTCATCTTCATACGGTAGCCACGCTTCAAATTGAATCCCATGTGCTTCGGCGATCACTCCAACGTCATTGTCATGAAGAGCATTGGCCGAGAGGTAAATTATTTTTTCAGAAGCCCTCAAACGATCTTCACAGTCTGCTTCGCGATCCACCAGCACGACACCTGTTTGATGATGGGAGATATCATTGTCGATGAGGCGATGTTCCTCTCCTTCGACGACCACGCCCTGCTTGGCACCGCGTATGCGATTTCGGAGGAGGAGATGATGCTTTCCTTCCAATCGAAGAGCGTCCGGACCGCTTTCCAGATGCAACCCATCGAGGATAATATTCCGGCCTTTAAGCACGATGGGGGCACCGGAAATGCGAACCTCGGCACCTTCATCCGTAACCAAGACAAGCGGAATGCCACTTTCCCAGGAAAGCACGAAGGGATGTTCCGCATCAAATGCCAGCGATCTGCTGAATCGAATGACCTGAAAAATGGTCTGACCTTGAAAATACCGAGCATAGCGATTGCGATAAAGAGCCCGGTCAGAAGAGCATTCTCCTGCCCGCGCCGATCGCAGTGCTTCTCCAATACTCTTTTCGATGTCGCCGTTGGCTGCAGTATCCGTAACATGGCATTCGTCAGCCAATGCCCTGCCGTGGACGAAGCCCGTCAAAAGCAGCGCCAGCCACAGCCATGGAAGTCGTATATATAATGATAAGCGCTTCATCGGGTCTATTCTCGGCCGAACGCAGAAAAAGTTGCGTGGGGAAGCAACTTTCCTCGCATCCAGCCGATAAGGACTTATATGGTTGATTACGCCAATTCCATCGTCAAGGCCTGTACTGCCTTGGAAGCCCCTTTCCGGCAATCGTGTGAAATTTTGGGCACGCTTTACGCCGTGCTCGACCGCCAAAAGAAGCCCCTTGAAGTTCATCACCAAGGAAAACCTGCTCCTGCCTGTTCAACCTTTTCGGAGTGCCTGCAAAAACTTCCGGCGCTTGTCGCTGACCCCAAAAAAGGTGGTCGAGGTCCGTTTGCTCCAGAGGCCATCGCCTATTATGATAAAAATCGTGCGGTCTGCGAACCAATGACTGGACCTTATCTGCAAACATGGAAAAACGGTAAACCACTCTCTATCAAGGAGAGAGAACAGTGCATGATTACCGCAGGACTTTTGGTGTTCCAAGAATTCCCAGAACGGCCGACAAAGCCCGCATCACCTCCGCCGAAAAAACCGGAGGAAACGGTCGAAGTCTCTCCTCGAAAAAAAGACGAATGCCGAAATGTGGATTGTTACTCCCTGACCCTCCTGGACGTTGGTTTTCATCTTGAAGAAGGAAAAAATCACGAACAAGAAATTGTAGGGCTCATCGCCGTCGATGGTGCCAGACGGCGCATTCGTTTTGAGATTCGCTACGATGCCGTAGAAAAAGGAAACGATCTCATCGTCACCTATCGCATTGGAAAAATAACCGACAAGATCACCATCCGCCGTTCAAGCGGTTGGGAAGACGACTACGGTTTTCAGATCGTTCCCGACGGCGATGACACCAAATCGCCGAAGGCGATCATCCTCACGAAGCTTCCGTAGTCTCTTCTTTATATCCACATTCTGCTTGAGGACAGGAAATGACCATCTGACCACTCTTTTTGACGTATTTTTGCACCAGGATCGGATGCCCACAGGTCGGGCACGCCTTGGCAATAGGTTTGTCCCAAAGCGCATGGCTACATTTGGGATATTGATTGCAGCTATAGAAAATCTTGCCGCGTTTGGATCGACGCTCAACCAGTTCTCCCGCATCACAGGCCGGGCATTTCACTCCCGTGGTCACGGATTTGGTCGTCTTACATTCAGGATATTTGGAACAGGCCAAGAATTTTCCAAAGCGACCGCGCTTGATGAGCATGGGGCTGGCACAATTCGGGCATTTTTCATCGGTCGTCTCTTGTTGCCTGATTTCAATTTTCCCGCTGTCATTTCGTTGAAATTCTTTGGTGCTTTTGCATTCTGGATACGATGAACAGGCCAGGAATTCACCATTGCGTCCCCATTTGATGACCATGGGGTTGCCACATTTTTCACAGGTGATGTCGGTCTCAACCGCCGTACGCTTGACGTCGCGCATTTTATCTTTGGCTTCGGCCAGCGTTTTTTCAAATTTGCCGTAAAAATCACGCAGTGCATTCACCCAGGTGCGTTTCCCTTCTTCCACATCGTCGAGTTCCTGTTCCATCTGCGCCGTAAAGCCAACGTCCAAGATGTCGGGGAAACTTGCCACCAGCAATTCATTAACGAGTTTTCCCAAATCCGACGGATGAAAACGGTTCTCGATTTTTTTGACGTACTCTTTGTCTTGAATCACGCTCATAATGGACGCATAGGTCGACGGCCGTCCGATGCCGAGTTCTTCCAAGGCCTTGACGAGCGAAGCTTCGGTGTAGCGTGGCGGTGGCTGGGTAAAATGTTGGTGCGATGCGAGGTCATGGAGTTTCAGGGTTTCGCCCTGTTGAAGATCGGGCAACGCAGCATTATCCTCTTCATTTTTTTCCGTGGCGTCGTCTTCGCCTTCCATGTACACGCTGATGAACCCCGGGAACTTCAAGACCTGTCCGGTCGCGCGAAAGAGATAGGCCTTTGAAGCTTCGATATCAAAAGCGGTTTGGTCGAACACCGCAGGCAACATCTGTGATGCGATAAAGCGTTTCCAGATGAGCTCGTAAAGTCGGTACTGATCACGATCCAAGAACTTCTCGACCATTTCTGGCGTATACCGCATGGACGTCGGCCGAACCGCTTCGTGCGCGTCTTGGGCCGCACGCTTACTTTTATAGATATTCGGCGTGGAGGGCAGCAGATGATCGCCAAATTTTTCCGCAATAAAAGTCCGAACTTCCTGGAGCGCAGAATCCGCGACGCGCGTGGAGTCCGTACGCATATAGGTGATGAGACCGACCGGACCTTCTTCGCCGATATCGATGCCTTCATAGAGCATCTGCGCCAGGGTCATGGTTTTCTTGGCCGTAAAGCCCAACTTTCGCGCCGCTTCCTGTTGCAATTTGCTGGTGATGAACGGCGGAGAGGGATTGCGGCGACGTTCTTTTTTCGCGATCTCGACGATCACAAAGGTCTGTGATTTTATCGATGCCACCAGGTCGTGCGCATCTTTTTCGTTTTTGACATCGATGTTGGCGCTCTGGACCTTGATGAGCTTGGCTTCAAAGCTCGGCGGCAGACTGCCCTCCAGGTTTGCCACGATCGACCAATATTCTTCCTGTGTAAACGCTTGGATCTCGGCTTCACGTTCGCACACGATGCGGACTGCCACCGACTGCACGCGTCCAGCAGAGAGACCGCGGCGAACTTTATCCCACAATAACGGACTGATTTTATATCCCACCAGACGATCGAGGATGCGGCGGGCCTGTTGGGCTTCGAAAAGATTGGAGTTGAGGTCCTGAGGTCGTTTGATGGCCGCGCGGATCGCATCAGCAGTGATTTCATTGAATAACGCGCGACGAATCGTCGGAGGCTTTTTTTTCTTCTATTTCAGGACGCGCTGGATTTCTTCGGCGATGTGCCAGGCGATCGCCTCACCTTCACGATCAGGGTCAGG
>JACQOX010000072.1 GCA_016202335.1 Deltaproteobacteria bacterium | reverse complement strand
TGTTTCATCATCATATCTTAGGCCTTAGAGAGCAAAGAGAATGCCAACCAATGTAAATATAACATCATGATTTTTAATCATAAATTTAAAGTCTCAGGTGTTTTCCCGAGAAAAAAGTCATTTTTTTGACGCATTTCTTCGATCGAGCGTTCCGCGGATCCAGTATTCGGCCATGATCTTTTTCACGTAGCCCTGCGTTTCAGCGTACGGAATTTCTTCGATAAATTCATCGATATCGCTCTTGGGATTTTTGTCGATCCAACGCCTCACCGCCGGCTCACCGGCATTGTAGGAAGCGAGCACAGCAGCGAGGTTCTTGGGAAACAGACGATGAAGGTGCAGGAGATAGCGAACCCCTAGACGAATGTTGACCTGAGGAAGAAACAATTGACGCGCATCGAAACGCTTATCCTGGTCGTAGCGCGCGGCCGTCGATGGCATGAGCTGCATGAGGCCGATGGCTCCGACTGACGATACCACCCACGGGCGATAGGTCGACTCTGCAGCCATCAGAGCATAAACTATTTCGGGATCAAACCGACTACTACCCAAGGCCCTCTGCACCTCACGCTCAAAGGCACGCGGATAACGCATCTCATTCCATTCCGGCGCATCCCCATTTTTCCGCGCCAACTGATAGACGAGATAATATCCATCGTGTCGAAGCGCGAGCTCGGCGATGTTTTGCTTTGGAACTCCATTGTCCATGCTGGCTCGTTCCAGCGATTGGCGAACTTCGCGTGAGAGGCCCAGGCGGTCGAAGAAAAGTGCGCGCTGGAAATGATAAGAATTCGTGCCTTGCTCCGGGTGATTCTTTGGCCGCTCATCCTGAGCTTGTCGAAGGATGAGCGCCGTGTCATCGCGAGGCGCACGACGTGCGCCGTGGCGATCTCCTGCACTCACCTGAAAAGCATCTTCAGTATTTTTCGAAACCCGAAACCCCGCCAACTGCGAATAATAATCGCCGTCATTTTCGTTGGCGAATGCTTCATAGAGTTGCTTGGCTTCGCTCTCGCGGCCTAACCTTTCCAACGTCCTGGCCTCCCAATACTTGACCCGATCCCCTTCCCCTTTGCGCAGTTTGATCGGACGCAGCGTCGCCAACGCTTCTTCGTGGCGGCCCAACTTTTTCAGACACCAAAAAAGTTTCCAGCGGATATCCGCGGCCATGGGTTGTTTGGGATTTTTTTTGAGGAGCCGATCGAACTGCTGCGAGGCTTCTTCGAAGTGGCCTTGATCCATTTCCAAAAATGCCAGTTTGTACCAATACAACGAGCGGTCTTTTTTGCCTTCGAACAGCAGCTCTAAAACTTTTGCGGCTTCTGTATAACGATTGGCCTTTGTGTAGGTTCTCGCCAGCACCGACAAAAGCTGTTCGCGGAAGGATTCGCTCTCAGGCATCATTCGAACTTCTTCAAGCAAGCGGGTGGCTTCGCCATAGGACTGAAGCCGTGCCAGACATTCTCCAAGCCGCCATTTGGTTTCAGCCAAGAGATCCCCAGAAACATTGGAGCTCTGCACCACCGCGCGATAGCGATGACTGGCTTCTTTCCAGCCACCGTATTCTTCAAACGAACGGCCGAGCAGAAATTGCTGTTTGGGTTCACGAAGCCAGGAATCGATGTCCTCACCTGTGAGGGACTTGATGCGGGCCATCAAGGGCTTCAGTTCTTGAAGCTCTTTTTCATTGCGCGCGAACAAAGCGATCGTCCGAAGGCGTTCGGCCGCAGCCTTGCCGTCACCCATGTCGATCGCAGCCTCGATCCACAAGAGATCCGCTTCGCGAAACTCCGGGGATGCTTTGCGATGGCGGACCAAACCGTCGGCCTGTTTTCTGGCATCCTCAAGCAGTCCAAGCTTGATGAGCGTTCGCACCAAATACATGCGGCTTTCGGGAATGAACAAAGAATCTGAATGGGCTCGCAAAAGTTCTTCGAACATCTCGCGGGCTTTTGGGTACCGCCCCAAATGAAAATTGCTGACCGCGCGATGAAAGAGGACATCTTCCTCAACCATTTTTAAAGTTTCTTCCGAGATCTGAAAAAAATGTCGTTCAGCTTCTTGCCAGCGTTTTTGCTGAATCGCCGCGTAGCCGATCAAGAAATGCGTTTCATCAGAAGAAAGATGAACAGTCTGTTGCAAAAGCGATGACGCTTCAAGATGAGAGACGAAAAAGAAGATAAAAATGAAAAACCGTTTTTTCATTTAAAAAGAGGTCCCCAGTTGAAGGATCACGGTTCCATTTTTCGCGCTCGTCCCGGTCACGTCATCGATGAGGCGTCCCAGCCGATCGCGATTCAGCACGATGATTCCATAGCCAAGTCGTCCGGTGATCGGAAGACCGTACCCCACCACGAAATCACCGCGCAGCTCAGCTCCAACCCCCAAAAAGAAATCGTCGAAGAAAGTTTTCACGTCATCGCTTCCACCTTCACCTGCATTCCAAGCGTTGCCATAATCAGCAAAAAATCCGGCGTGAATATTTTTCAAGAAGAATGGCGTCGTCCCCAGGCCGCGTTCTGGCGAGGTCAGCGGGATGCGATATTCGCTGGAGAGGAGCATGGCCCGTGTCCGTGAAAAGGACGCCACCGGAAGACCGCGGAGTGGCAGATAAAACAATGATCCCCCGCCGGCGAAGGCTCCTTCGCCTAAAGCACCGCCCATGCTAAATGTTCCCTGGATCACACGATCGCCCAAGGTGGTCCCCCCCATCGCGCGCAGGGCCAGCACGTGTCGTTTCCACAGGTTGACGTATTCCCGCCATTCGCCGGACAGAATCACCTGTTCGTTGTTTTCACCGGATCCAAACACGCTATCGCTCATCGACGCAAAGAGCTGAATGCGGCGGCCGTCTTCACGGCTGATGGACGCCGGATATTGTTCATAATCACCGTAGCCATAGCCCACCCGCACGCCGGAAAAAATGCCGGTGTTGAGCGCGGCTTCTTCGGCTGCGGTGAGCTCTGGTTTAGGACTATGGTCTTCCGCAAAAAAGGACGCGGAGACGGAGTGCTTGGAAAAGGGCATGGAGACGTAGGCGTATCCGCCGCGACGCTCTTCGAAGTAATGTACAGTGCGGCGGTCATTGGCTGTCGTGAGATCGCCATCACCGTCGAACGTCAGGTTGCCGTAATTCACCACAAAATCATTCACGCCGAGTCCAAACGTGGGGCGAAAGCGCGTATAGACGTAGCTTCCAAAGTATCCCAAGTGTTTGGCATCGAGGCGATACGATGCGCCGCCGAGCCACGAGTGCCAACGCAGCGGATCAGCCGCACCGGTCGTGGCACTCATCAATACGGTCTCACCGGTGTAAAAAACATTGGGGGCGATGTAGCGCGGCAAGAAGAGAGATTTGCCGAAGGCGACGTATTTGGAGCTTTTATATGGCGTATGCTCTATCGACGCTTCATTCTGCGCGAGGTCTGTATCACTCCTTGACGACAACCGCGGGAGGGGAAACCCCTCCCCCGATTTTTCGCTTCGCTCTAAATCGGCTCCCCCACCCAGTCGCCGCGTCGAATACAAACCTCGCGCGGTCACCTGAAACCGGACTAACTCGAATCCCTTCGCGGTATAGTGCTGCGCTATAAAAGTATCGCCATCGGCTGTAGTGGGATGAAATAAACCAGACGCAACATTGGTGAGCTGTTCTGTTTTTCCAGTTTTGACATTCACGCGATGGAGATTGGAAATTCCGCTTTGGTCGGAAGAGTAAAACACACTCTTATTATCCGCAAACCAAATAGGATCCAATTCATGAACACCGTTCGATTGAAGCGAACGAGGGGATGTTTCGAGCACGAGTCCGCGCGCAGAAATTCCCCCTCGGTCGCGCAAGGTGTACAGATACAGCTTCCATTTCTCATCTGGCGTATGCCTCGACACTACTACCCTCTTCCCATCCGGCGACCATTGCGGACGGAAAAATTGAATACCCTTTTCTTGGGAGTCGCCAAACGACGTGATGCTTTTGGTTTCGAGATCTAAGACTTTGAGTTCATCACCTTCAGGCCCCCCAGCAACGAACAAGACCCTCTTCCCATCGGGGTGCACGGCGGGATCGCGCGCACGTTCGCCGCTTGTGAGTCGCAACGCTTTCTTGGTGTTCAAATCGTAGCGCCACAGATCGAAGTAGCGCGAGTAGCGTTTGTAACCACTGAGCGTGGAATAGATGATCGCCGAGCTATCTGGCAGCCACGCGAATTGCGACGCTGATTGATATTTCACGATGGTGCGGCGCTTTTTGGTCTCCATGTCGTAAATCTGAATACGCGAAGGGCCTTCGGGCGTCTCCACATTGAAGGCCACAAATTTTCCGTCAGGAGAAAGCGCAGCGGA
>JACQOX010000063.1 GCA_016202335.1 Deltaproteobacteria bacterium | reverse complement strand
CTTCAAGCCTTCTTCCAACCTGGCTTCAAAGAGAACCTTGAAATCATTGATGCGTTTTCCAGCCTCGGGGCGAACCGACGGATCGAGGTCGCGCAGGCTTTTGAGGAGTTCTGTGATTTTTCCCTGACGGCCGAGATAGGTAATGCGAAGCTCTTCAAGTGCCTTGGTCGTCGAAGCCTTATCGAGCGAATCAAAGGCTTCGCGTTGCAGCTCATCTAATGACGAAAGCGAAGAAGGCATGTTTTTGAGATGACGTTAGTTGCGAGCAAAGTGAACAACTGCCTTAAAGTCTTCTGGGCTATGAACAGCCAATTCCGCCAACATTTTGCGATCGAGTGCGACCTGCTTTTTCTTGAGATCGCCCATGAGAACGCTGTAGGACACGCCGTTTTCCTTGGCTGCAGCGCCAATGCGGGTCTGCCAAAGTTTGCGAAAGTCGCGTTTTTTCAGCTTCCGACCTTTATAGGCACGGGCAAGGGCCGTATCCACGGTCTGCCGTACGATGCGAATGCTGCGGCTTCTGGCGGCGTAGAATCCTTCTGCAAGTTTCAAAATACGTTTATGTCTGCGGCGTGTTTTAAAACCGCCTTTTGCGCGTGGCATAGTTCTCTCCTTCTTTGCTTAGCTTAAGCTTAACCGTAGGGTAACATCCGTTTCACTTTGGGGGCATCCGCATCAGACACATAGCTGATCTGACCGAGCGTGCGTTTTCGCTTTGTCCCTTTGCTCGTCAGAATATGACGAAGGTTTGCGCGTTTACGCTTGATCTTTCCTTTTCCCGTCAACTTGAAACGCTTTGCGACTGATTTATTGGTCTTGAGTTTCGGCATACATCCTTCTTTCTTATTTCTTTTTTATGGGAGCCAGCAAGAGGTGCATCTGTCGCCCTTCCAACATTGGTGCCTGGGCGAGTTCCGCCAAACTTTGAACCTCAGCAACGACCCGTTTCAAAACAGCTTCACCGATATCTTTATGTGCCATTTCGCGACCGCGAAATTGCAGCGTTATTTTTACTTTATCGCCCTCTTCCAAAAATTCCTTCACGTGGCGAAGTTTCGTCTGAAAATCGTGTTCATCGGTCGCAGGCCGCAGTTTGATTTCTTTGGTTTTAATAACCACTTGATGCTTGCGCGCTTCGTGTTCTTTTTTACTCTGTTCGTACTTAAACTTGCCGTAATCCATAATCTTACACACCGGCGGTTTGGCCGTGGGAGCAATTTCTACCAGATCGTAACCCAGTTCTTCTGCCCGCTTTAGCGCTTCTGATGTAGCAAAGCAGCCAAGCTGTTCGCCATCGGGGCCAATGAGACGGATTTCAGGAATTCGAATGCGACGATTGACGCGGTGCTCTTCTCGCTTGCCTCTTATCATAGAATGACCAACATCCTTATCAACCCTTCTCCTTAAAGTTACAATGGCCGCGTCTGCTACCTCTTTTGTTCATTTTCCGCAAGCACCAATTTACCAAAATCGCCAATATTCATAACGCCCAGGTCGCCCTTGACGCGGGAACGAATGGCAAGTCCCCCCGCCTCTTTCTCTTTTTTGCCTATGACGGCCATATAAGGCACCTTTTGGAGTTGAGCTTCCCGGATCTTCAATCCGAGCTTTTCATTGCGGCCATCGACGGCCACCCGTATTCCGCTCTGCATCAGCTTGGCCTTCACGTCTTGGGAATAGTCGATGACGTCATCCGATATGGGCAACAGTTGGACTTGAATGGGGGCCAACCAGGTGGGAAACGCGCCGGCATAGTGCTCAATGAGCATGGCGATGAAGCGCTCGAAACTGCCGAAGATCGCGCGGTGGATGACAACCGGGCGGTGCTTTTTGGAGTCTTCCCCGATGTATGTCAGGTCAAAGCGTTCAGGCAGGTTGTAGTCGAGCTGAATCGTGGCACACTGCCATTTGCGGCCGATGGCGTCTGTGACGTCAAAGTCGATCTTGGGACCATAAAAAGCCGCTTCGTTCGGTTCAAGACGATACTCAATGTGATTTCGTTCGAGAGCTGCAGCAAGTTGCTTCTCCGCCGATTCCCAGGTCTCGATCGAGCCGATAAATTTTTCAGGATTGCGGGTCGATAATTTCACTTCGTATTTGAGGTCGAAGATGCCGTAGATTTTAGCGACGAGTTTGAGCGCTGCAGCGACTTCTTCTTCGATCTGATCCGGCCGCACGAAGATGTGCCCGTCGTCCTGGCAAAACTGGCGCACGCGCGTGAGTCCCGCGAGCGTCCCCGAAGCCTCGTTGCGATGGAGCGGTGTCTGTTCGCAATAACGAATCGGCAGATCGCGATAGCTGTGGAGTCCCATGCTGTAGAGCAACATGTGGCCAGGGCAGTTCATCGGTTTAAGACCAAAGTTTTGCTCTTCGGAAACAACGCGAAACATGGCGTCGGCGTAATGCTGCCAGTGACCTGACGTTTCCCATAGTTTCTGGTTAAACAGGAGCGGCGCCTTGACTTCGACAAAGCCACCTTCGCTGAGCAGCAAGCTACGCATGAATTCGGACAACTCGTGATAAAAAATCGCGCCTTTCGGCAGCCAAAAGGCCGCCCCTGGCGCGTAGGGATGAAACGCGATGAGGCCCAATTCTTTCCCCAGCTTGCGGTGATCGCGCTTTTCCGCTTCTTCCCGTTGCTGCAAAAAAGCATCGAGCTCGGCCTGACTCGCGAAGGCCGTGCCATAGATACGCTGCAGCATTTTATTTTTAGAATCGCCGCGCCAATAGGCCCCGGCAACTTTCAGAAGCTTAAAAGCCTTGATGTCGGCCGTCTTCACCGTATGAGGACCGCGGCAAAGATCTTCCCAGTTGCCATGGCGATACATGGTAATTTTTTCGCCTTCGGGCAGACCGTTGATCAATTCAATTTTGTAGGGTTCGTTGCGCTTTGCAAACGTCGCCAGGGCTTCGTCACGCGTCACTTCCCGGCATTCAAATGCTGCCCCCTGCACAATGATCTCCCGCATTTTGGCTTCGATTTTTTCGAGATCGCTGACGGAGAAAGCGTTCGGATAATCGAAGTCGTAATAAAAACCATCTTCGACGGGAGGACCAATAGTGACTTTTGCTTCGGGGAATAACTGCTGAACCGCGTCTGCCATGACATGCGCTGCAG
>JACQOX010000062.1 GCA_016202335.1 Deltaproteobacteria bacterium | reverse complement strand
GTGCCGTGGCCGATGCGGTCAGCGTGGCAGTCGGTGATGGCCTGAAAAATCGATGCGGGGCCATAGGCTTCGCCGGCATGCACGGTTTTCATGATGAAATGTCGGTGGGCGAGGTCGTAGGCCTGGCGGTGATCTCCGGCCGGATACCCTTTTTCTGCGCCCGCGAGGTCAAAGCCGACGACAGCGACATCGCTGGTTTCGCGCGTGTGCACGATGGCGCGCGCGAGATCGACAGATGCCATAGCGTAGCGTTCCGTTTCCGGAAGAAACGGATGCAGCTCGGAAAGTTGTTTGTAATACGCTGAAAATTCCGGGCGGAACATGCGCAGGGCGCAGGCGATGATGCCGTATTCAAACCGCGGTTTTTCACCGCATTTTACTTCCGGTCGGTTATTCAAATCTTTCTTGGCGCGTTTCAGTCCCCGGTCCGCGCTCTTCAAGACTTCATCCATCGTAAATGTGTCGTGGACGTGCTGCTGCGGCGCAAAGCGGATTTCCAGGTAGCAGACATTTTCGTTGAAACAATCTTCGGCGAGTTCATAGGCGATGCGTTCGATTGCCTCCGGATCCTGCATGACGGCCACGGTGTACATGAAGCCCTGCAAATAATCCGGGAGATCGCGGTATTTATCCTTGAAAACAAGTTCCTTGAGCCCTTCTTCGGTGAAGGAAGGCAGGTTGACCTTTCGCTGCTTGGCCAGGTTGATGAGCGTCGAGAGTCTCAGCGAACCATCGAGATGGACGTGCACATCAGTCTTGGGAATGGCCTGGAGGAAGTCACGAGAAAGGTTCATAAGAGCTCCTTGAGTTCGCGCTTCCTTATGTGAGCCGGCGGGAATATGCAATATAACGCTTGCGATGGCCTGGGGTCCGCATTACATGGCCTTTGTCTGTAGGGGGAGAGAGGAGAGACTTGTTATGCGGACCTTTCTCACAGCGCTACTTATTCTGATTGCCATTCTCATGGCGACACCTTCCGCAAGCCACGCCTGCGGCCACGATGGTCTCTACATCGGAGCCGGGTATTCACAATCCCTGATGTTCAGCGCTGACAAACGAAGGGCGTTTGGGTTCACCAACGATCGCGTTCTCTTCGGACCGGGATTTGGCGGGCATGTTGTGGTTGGCTATGATTTCTGCGGGTCACGGTGGGGGCTTCAGGTTCCGTTTGAATTTACGACCATGCGTCTCAATCGCTCCGAACGCGTCATGTTTATGTCGGGTGCCATCGAACCTGTTCTGCACATTGCTTCGTGGGAAAACGGCATGGATTTTCACCTGATCGGCGGCGTGGGTCCGAGCTATCTTAATGAAGGGACGATTCGCGATCTGACCTCCAGTGTGGGGATCAATTTCGGTATGGGGCCGGGCCTTTCCTGGTTTCTCTCGCGACAAAATGATTTCAGCGTCGCGGCGAGTTTAGATGTGCCTTTCCGGGTGATCTATTTTTTTGGAAATCGTCTCTCCAACAATGGCACGCTCGTCTTTAATGTCCCGCTGCGCCTGTCGTTCACATTTGGTTTTTGATTATTTCTGATTGGAAAATCTCAAAACGATATCAGCTAGCTCCAACCCCGCACGCCGTTGGCCTTCATGCGTGGAAGCGCCAAGGTGGGGAGTTAAAATGATACCCGGAACATTGCGGAGCGGCGAAGCTTCCGGCAGGGGTTCCGTTTCAAAGACATCAAAGGCAGCGCCTGCCAAGTGACCACTTTTCACCGCGTTTGCGACCGCTGTCTCATCGGCAATGCCGCCGCGCGCGCAGAAGATGAGATAGGCGCCTTTTTTCATGAGGCCGATGTTGCCTTGGTGCAGCATATTTTTTGTTTCTGGTAAAAACGGAACGTGCAGCGTCATGACGTCGGATTTCGCGAGAATTTCCTCAAAGGGTACTAAGCGAATATGCAGTTCAGCCGCGGTTTCGGGATCGACGATGGGATCTGATCCCATGATTTTCATTCCAAAGGCCTTGGCGCGTTTGGCCACTTCACGGCCGATTTTCCCAAGCCCCACCACGCCAAGCGTTTTTTCAAAGAGTTCGCCGCCCATGAACGACTTTTTGTCCCAAACGCCTTGATCTGTTTTTGCATGAGCTGCAGGGATGTGTCGCAACAGCGCGAGCATCAGACCCATGACGTGTTCAGCGACGGAAATCGCGGTGGCGCCAGGAGTATTGGAAACGACGATGTTGCGGGCATAGGCTGCATCGACATCGATGTTGTCGAGTCCCACGCCGGCGCGAACGATGAGTTTCAAACGCTCGGCCGCATCGATGACTTTTTTCGTCACCTTGGGATTGCTGCGCACCACCAGAACTTCAAAGTTCGGAATGGTTTCGAGAAGTGCTTCGGGCGAAAGGCCGGTGGCAACGGTGACTTCCAGGCCCGCTTGCTTGATGCGTTCAATGGCGGCAGTATCAATGGCATCGGCAATGAGTACTTTCATTGAACCTCCTCGGCGAGCATGTGTTCAGCAGCGACCAATCCGCGTCCCATCTGAACCGGATAGCCGAGCCGCTTGAGCGACATCTCGAGCGCCGCAATTCCTGTCAGAATATCGAAGCGATCCACATAGCCCAAGTGGGCGATGCGGAAGATCT
>JACQOX010000081.1 GCA_016202335.1 Deltaproteobacteria bacterium | reverse complement strand
CTCCGGGATGCGGAAAGACGATGCTTGCAGAGCGCGTTCCAACCATCCTTCCCGCGCTCACTTCAGACGAGAAATTGGAACTGCTGAAAATTTTGAGCCTGCATGGACAGATTTCGGATCGTTTCCTGCAAGAAGATGAACGGCCTTTTCGCGCACCGCACCATTCGGCTTCGTATGCAGGCCTTATCGGCGGCGGCAATGGCGCGGTTCGGGTTGGCGAAATCTCTCTGGCGCATCACGGGGTGTTGTTCATGGACGAACTCGCCGAATTTCGACGCGATGTCTTGGAAGTCTTAAGACAACCGTTGGAATCAGGCCGCATTCATCTCGTGCGATCAGGGATTTCACTCAGCTACCCGGCGCAGTTCATGCTCATCGCTGCCATGAATCCCTGCCGCTGCGGATATTATGGTCATCCCAAAAAAGCCTGCAATTGCAGCATGGCGATGATTGAAAAATATCGGCAGAAAATTTCCGGCCCACTGCTCGATCGCATCGACCTTCATCTGGAAGTCATGCCCATCGACCATCAGATGCTTTTCACCGAATCTCACGCTGAGTCATCCGAGCGCATCCGCGAGCGAGTGCTCGTGGCAAGAGAACGCCAGACCAGGCGATTCGAGGCTGCGACCTGCAATGCCCGCATCGCAGCCCAGGACATCAAACAATCCTGTCAGCTCAAGGAGAGCGCTGACCGCCTGCTCAAACAATACAGCGTCCGCCAAGTGCTTTCCCCGCGCGCCATCCACCGCATTCTCAAGGTGTCTCGAACCATCGCAGACCTCGATAACAAAGATATCATCGAAGAAACTCACATCGCAGAAGCACTGCATTACCGCCCTGCGGATCAAGAACGCTGAGTTATCTCCGACGTTTATCCGCGTCGGCTTTCTCGCGAACTTTTGCTTTTCCATTACCAATTATATCTTCCAACCCATCCGGGTTAGAACCAATTTTACCGGCGTTATCCATAGTCGTCAGACGATATTCTTTTCCATCTTCATCTTTAAAGATGATACTCTCCCTACGTTTTTTATCCGAAAAAATCTCGTATAACTTTGGTAAAATCGCATTCGGATATGGATGTTGGAGGTGAACACATTCGTCGTTTGAATCACAGACAAACAGATCATATTTTCCATCTTCGTAAAGATTCTGGGCTTCTTTTAACGCAGCTTGCTTGGTCATAGCTCCTTCACCACTAAGCTCCAGTTGAAACACACCCAGAGTCGCCTTAAATACTTTTTCTGCCATATAAGCTCCTTTGTTAACGTTCTCCTTCTTTATCGACCCACTCTCGAGAAAGTTGCTTATTATTTCATTTTTTTCCCAAGAGCAGATGATCCGCCAACACCAACCACGCCATGGCCTCTACAACCGGAATGGCCCGTGGAATGATGCAGGGATCGTGGCGACCTTTCTTGGCAACATCGAGGACCGAGGCAGGAGGTTTAAAGGCCACGCGAAAAACGATCGGTTCACCGGTGGTGATCCCGCCTCGAATGCCGCCGTACTGCGTTTCTCCAGCCTGTCGATGAAATATTGTGCCTTCGGCGGTCGCAGCACCAAATCCCGCACCGATCTCAAAACTGCAGGTCGCACCGATGCTCATTACCGCGCAGGCCAAATCCGATTTGAATTTATGAAAAACCGGTTCGCCGAGACCGCGCGGAACACCTTCCATGCGAACTTCCACGATCCCGCCATAGCTCTTTCCATCTACTTTTGCCGCCATGAGGAACTGTTCAAGCGCGTCCTGCTCCGCTGGTAAATTCAAAGGACCGATGTTGGTCGCGCGGCCATGAATGGAAATTTCGGGACAAAGTTCTCGCGCGACCATATGAGCGACTGCTCCCGCCATCACGCGGGCAACGGTCTCGCGGCCTGATGCACGACCACCGCCGCGGTGATCGACGTGCCCAAATTTATCGTGCCACACATCGTCGGCGTGGCCTGCCCGTGGATTGATTTTGATGTCGGCATAATCTTCGGATCGAGCGTCTTTATTCCGGACCATCATCGCGATCGGCGTCCCGAGTGTTTTGCCTTCGAAAACTCCGCTCAAGATTTCAACGCGATCTTCTTCATTCCGTCCAGATACAATCGCACTCGCCCCTGGCCGTCTCCTGGCCATCCACTGATCGAGAAGGTTGTGATCAAACAAAATATTCGCGGGGCATCCGTCGATCACGACCCCCAAGGCAGGGCCGTGGCTTTCACCGAACGTGGTGATGACAAATCGTTGTCCGAAAGAATTAGCGGGCATGCGCACTCCAATATTTTCGTTGTTCTTCAGCCTGCCGGCGGAACATTGCCAGGCCTGAGAGGTAGGGAATTCCTAAGCGTTCCGCAAAATCAAGTCCAGCCGAATTTTGGGTGTAGTTGAGATCAATGATATTCTCAGGCGCCCAGATCGATGGCGGATGCGTATCGCGATGACTCGTCGCCCAAATGATGGTGCGGGGTGCTGCAAGCGAAGTTCCGGCGCGCACTTCCCCGGAACGCGATGAGTAAAAAGAAGCCTGTGGTAAAGTATTCTGCATCATGGGCAACAAGGCGCCTGCACCCCAGACAGCAACATTATTCCCATCGCCCAATTCCCGCACCAATGCTTGGAATCCTGCCACATCCGTATTTGCTCCACTCCATCTCTTTATTTTTTCATCCCAAAAAAGCGTATTCACACATTGAAATTGTTTTGCTTCAGCCGTCACTTTGGCACACGACGCATACGCCATGCGTTTGAGCGGCGAAGTGATGGCCGCATAACGAAGACCTAATGTTTGCAACACTTCAAAGGCCCCAGACTCCCATTCACTTTCGGTCACGCGGATGCGAAACACCGGCATCCCCTTCGCTGCAAAGAAATCATGGTGTTCAGCCGGCGTCAGGCTGTGAGTCACAGGATCGCCAAGAATCGCTGCAAAAGAATTGGTATTCTTTGGCGTGCGCACCCAGTCCAACAACAGGGGTTGATCAATGGCGCTTCCTTTCCCTTCGCGGATGAAATTGATTTTCATCACTCCCTTGCGAAGCAGTCGGTACCACTGAAAGCGCCCATCGTGAGACCTGGGCAAAAACGACCGGTGTTCCGGATCCGCCATCATCCAGGCATCGCCTTCCAGCAGCTCATGAAATGAATGAATTTCAACAGCCAGCTTAAGATGCTTCCCATCTGGATTATTTTGATCAAGCCGAGAAATGGCCTCGGAAAGCGATTCTCCCGGAAGTCGATCGTGAAGATCGCAGACGCTGTCGGCGTAGTAGACTTTCTCTTTAGGAATAACTTCTTCTGCAGATTGAAACTCTGCTGCGCTCAACAAATCTTTGCGCAGTTCAAAAGCAGTGATCCCCCATTTGCAGCGCTCTCCAATCCATTGTTGATTAATATGCTGCTGCGGCAAGAGCGTGATCAGACCACCGACATCGCGTATTCCATGTTGAAAATATTTTTTCTCCCATTCGTTTTCACGATCGAAACCTTCAGGGATCGTCAATACATCAGTACATATTCGCTCGTAGCGGGCTTCGCGTTCTGCGAAGAGTCGCTGTGATGTTTGAAGTTGACTCTTGTTCGCATCAAGTCGCGGACGACTCAAAAGAATTCGCCCCTGGGCATCGGTTTCGCGCCGAATCCAAAGGACACGCACCTCTTTGGGAAGCTCGTCATTGAATCCAGCCCCCACCGCTACATACAGCGGTTGAACTCTGGTATTCTGAATAAGGTGATGAAAATGTTTTTTTTCTAAAGTCCGGAAAATTGCTTCGCCTTTTTTCGAAAATATTTCCGCAATCGACATCCCTTCTTGTTCTTCAATGAAAGCATCAAGATCGATCGCTACAATGTCCGGCAGATACATTTTGATACGCCGCAGAAGCGCTGATTTTCCTGCTCCACGGTGACCGATGAGAATCGTAATCATCTCATTCCTATGCAGCTGGTTGTTTGAATCGACGCATCGCTCGTTCCAATCTTTCCAGCAATCGAGGATCGTCAGTCAATTCCCGAACTTGAGTTTCGATGGCAATGATTTCTGTCTGATTCAATTCTCGAAAGGCATCCCCTGCTTTTTCATCATCTTCAGTAAATCCCAACTCAATGAAAAAAATCAAGTCCACCGCATAGGCATTCTTGGCGTTCAACTGATACAATGCATTTCCAGAAAGCATAGCGGCTTCCAAATGCAGACCATGATTTTCCTGGGCATACGAATCTTCGTAGGCAAACGAAGCAAAAAGCCGCGAGAACGCATCTTTCTTGAGATGGCTATAGAGGTGTGCCGCAGAAACAAACATCATGGATGACTGGTCAAATGTATGGCCTGATAGTTGTTGAAATCCTTGTCGAACATAGGACGAGGCCAACATCCCACCCAAGAATCGAAGTCTCATGGGATGCTTCTGACAAAACTGCGGATTTAATCTTCCCAGAAAAGGTGGTTCGACATCGAAATGAGGAAAATCACGCCTTGAATAGGTTGCATGGCGGTAAACTGCTTCAAGCATTTTTGTCCAAGCCCTTGAACTTGTTACAGGAGGTGGACTCGCTACGTTAAAAAGGACATTCAGATGTGCGAAGTCGAGGAGATCGACGGTTTGCCGTATTGGTGAAGAAGATCCGCTACCCTCCCGAACAGCATAGAAAGGCAGATAACCAAGCATTTGCCGATATTTCCCCTCAGAAGAACGGCGTAGATTCTCTTGAACACCGGCAAGATAATTTCCAAGTTGTCTCAAATACGCACCGGGTCCTTCATGAACTGCAACCCCATCGAGGCCGCGAGTATAGGTCGAATGAAAAGCGTTAAGCGCCTCGCTCTCATCGAACACGCCACCTTGAGTGATGGCAGTTAAAATTCGTTCAGGTTCTTCCAAACAAAGCTCAGCAGCCCTGTCGAAATGAGTGTCTCCTGCACGAAGGTGTGGATGTTGACTCAAAATTCCGTAGGTCACACGTGCGGCATCGGCCACCATTTGGGGAGTCAACATTTGAGGTGTCATCGTCGAAATCATCGCAAACTCCTTCTATGCTTATTCAGGTCTGCATTTGGCGTCAGCTCCTATCAGACCACAAAGGCATTGTGAAGAATTATTCCAAACTGCCCAACATAATCTTGACTCACCCTTATCAAGTGAATATGGGCGCCAAAACCATTTACGAGGAGCCTATGACTACAATTACAAATCTTACCCCAACATCATTACTCACCCCAACGTTGACAGTTGCCCATTCTGGAACTTCAACTTTACCCATCGCGGACGCATCTTCATTTGTAGCCGCCACCGTACCTCCTGAGATTCAGCCGCCGCAGATCAAGGCTGGACTTTTTGCCTCGACATCGCCTCTCTCCCCCTCCGTCACAGTAGGTGATTTTATGAAGTCCCAGGGAGTGGCCTTTGGAACAAGTGGTATTCGAGGACTGGTAACCAGGCTCACCGACCAAGTCGTCTATGCGCCAACAACCGGCTTCCTTCAGTATGCCCAGAAGAAATATAAATTCCGAGCAGTAGCCTTGGCAGGAGATCTGCGGCCAAGCACGCGAAGGCTCATGATTGCCGTTGCTCAGGCCATCAAAGACCAAAACTTGCGCGTGATCAATTTCGGTCGTATCCCTACCCCTGCCTTGGCTGCCTTCGCTTTTGAACAAGGGATTCCAAGCATCATGGTGACCGGAAGCCATATTCCAGCCGATCGCAATGGGGTTAAATTCAATCTTCCTGATGGTGAAGTGCTTAAGCCCGATGAAGCCGCTATCATGAAGGAGCAGGTTCATCTTCCTTCGATTTTTGATGAACAGGGGAACATCTCTCCTTCCCTCCAGAGTGGACTCCCTCAAAGGGACCATCGAGCTGGCACTGCCTTTCTCAAAAGGTATCTCGGTTTCTTCCCCGCTAATTTTCTGACTGGGAAGACCATAGGCGTTTATCAACATTCGGCGGTTGGTCGTTACCTGCTGGCCGATCTCCTTCAGCAATTTGGGGCAAAAGTTGTCCCACTTGGAAGAGCGGTGGATTACTTTATCCCTGTGGACACCGAAGCCATTCGCGAGGAAGACCATCGTCTCGCACGTCAGTGGGCCAACGATCCGCAATTAAACCTTGATGCCCTCGTCTCCACAGATGGCGACAGCGACCGTCCGCTGATAGCAGGCAGCGACGGTGTATGGCTTCGCGGCGATGTCTTGGGAATTCTCATGGCCCGCATTCTGGGAGCTGATTTTGTTGCCACACCGGTGAGCAGCAATACGGCTTTGGAACTTTCTGGATTCGCTACTGTCGGAAGAACAAAAATCGGATCGCCATATGTCATTTCCGAAATGAACAAAGCGTTGGATATGCATTATCAACGTGTCGTCGGTTATGAAGGCAATGGCGGCTTTCTAACGGCCAGCCCCCTTGTGCTCGAAGGTCGAACACTGCCTCCGCTTCCAACCCGTGATGCCTTCCTTCCGATTCTCACACTCCTTTTTCAATCGGTCCGCGCTGGAAGGTCGATCCAAGAAGTGACCGACGACCTTCCACCTCGCTTCACGCTGGGTGGACTGATCAAAGAAATCCCGCGCGATCGCAGCGATCAACTCCTCAGCCGTCTGAATACCGGTTCGATCGAGACAGACCAAGCAGCCATCGCCACTCTCTTTGGAAAATCATTTGGAACACCGACGGATATCGATCGCACTGACGGCACACGTATGATGTTCGCCCATCCCACATTTGGGGATATCATCGTCCATGTGCGCCCATCGGAAAATGCGCCTGAGCTGCGAGTGCACGTCGAAGCGTCATCCAAGGACACGGCGCAGAAGATCTTCGACGCGGCCCTTTCAAAAGTACGCGAATTAGTGTGATGCGATTTCCAAAAATTCCGGAAAACTTTTATTCACCACTTCCGGATGGAGGATCTCGAGGTTGCAGCCAGCGGCATTCACCACTGCTGCAGCCATGACGAGGCGATGATCTTCGTCAGGATTAAAGACACAGGCATCGACAGAAGGTTTCATGCCGCACCCTTTTATTTCGAGGCCATCACTCAAAGTGTGAACGTGCGCGCCCATTTTATGAATAAGCTCAGCGGTCTTTTGAATGCGATTGGATTCTTTGTGCGCCAAATGCGGCGCACCGTAGAGTTTTGATGTGCCTTGGGCCAAAGCGCAGAGAACCGCAGCGACCGGGAACATGTCTGGGCAACGCGAAAAATCCCTTTCCACGGCATGCAATTTTTCTCTTCCTTCAACCATGAGCGTAGCATTGTGAAGATCTGCGCTTACTCCTAAAAGCCTTAAAAATTCAGGGAATACGCTATCAGGCTGAAGGCTTTGCATGGGGAATGCATTGATTTCCGCAGCACCCGCAACCGCTGCGAGCGCCGCAATGGCAAAAGCCGAACTCATGTCCGGCTCAGCGCGATATTCACCCGCTCGGACTGATTGATGCGATGGGATGACCACCCCATTCCCTTCTTCGAGCAGTTCCATTCCACACATTCTCACCATGGCCTTCGTCATCTCGAAGTAGCCTTCCGACAACGAGAGATGCTCTAATTTCAGACGAAGCTCAAATGGCAGATCCCAGGCGTTGAGTAAGACTGCGGAAGCAAATTGACTGGATTTACTGCAGTCGATGCGAATTTCGTGCGAGCCTGATTTCAGCTGACGCGAAAGATCCTGCAACGACTCCATCGGCCGCTCCAACAAACGCTTTGTGCCGGTAAAATGAAATTCTCCCGAAAGTCGGGCTGCACGCAGTGTAAGAAATCGAATCACTGTACCAGCAGCTCCACAGTCGACGTCCTTTCCCGCCATCAATGCCGCGATGCCATTTTTCATGGCAACGACATCATCGCAGTCGGAATCGCCTTGAATGATGAATGAATCTTCAGGACCGCAGTATGATTGAATGACAAGCAACCGATTCAAGATCGACTTCGAGGCGGGCAGCGTTCCTTTGAAAAAAAACTTCTTCTTCATCGAACGATCCCTTGCTCTTTGGCTTCAGCAACGATTTCGTCCAAAGTCACTTTTTCACGAACGGGCTTTCCTAAACTTTTCAGGAAAATAAAGGTGATCTCGTTGGAGGAAGCGCGTTTTTTGTCGTGGGAAAGAAGAGAAACGAAATCTCGTACAGGTATCCCCTCCCCTTTATAAGG
>JACQOX010000064.1 GCA_016202335.1 Deltaproteobacteria bacterium | reverse complement strand
GAACCCGGCACCGGAAACGATTTGGTCGCCCGGGCCATACATGAATACAGCGCCCGCAAAGTCAAACCCTTCGCAGTCTTTGATTGTTCGGCCGTCGCTCCCAATTTGATTGAATCCGAGCTGTTTGGCCATGAGCGCGGAGCCTTTACCGGAGCGGTCAAATCGCGGCGCGGCGCCTTTGAAGCAGCCAACGAAGGAACGATTTTCCTCGACGAAATCGGCGAGCTCACGCTCGACCTTCAACCGAAGTTGCTGCGCGCCTTGGAACAGCGTGAAATCAAGCGCGTTGGCGGCAACGTTCCGGTGAAGATCGACGTCCGGGTTATTTCCGCCACCAATCGGAACCTGCGCAAGGAAATCACGGAAACTCGATTTCGCGAAGATCTTTACTATCGGCTCTCGGTCGTGAAGATTACTCTGCCGTCACTGCGCGAACGCCCCGAGGACATTGAACCGCTCGTGCAGCATTTTTTGGCAAAAGCACCTTACAACAAAAACGGCGACGGTTCACTGCGGGTGCAAAAAATCGATGACGACGCGCTCAAACTGCTGCAGCGCTATCCTTGGCCCGGCAACGTCCGCGAGCTTAACAACGTCCTCGAACGTTCCGTTTCTTTTGTTGAAGGTTCGGTGATCACACGGGCTCATCTCGACTTCGTCTTTGCGGAAATGGAACACGGCGAAGAGCGCACCGAGCGGATGGCCATTGATGCCGACATGCCCTTCAAGGACGCCAAGCAACACATCGTGGAATCCTTTGAAAAGGAATACCTGGTCGAACTCCTGAAGAAGCACAATCACAACCTCTCCAAGGCTTCGCGCGAAGCCCAGATCGACCGCAAACACTTGCGAAATCTACTCAAGAAATATGGGATTCCTTCAAAAGAAGAATAAAATCGAAAGATGAATGAAATTAAAGGGTGGGTCTTTTCGCCATCGCGGTTTTGAGAAAGACAATCTCTTCATCATGGTGTTCAACTTTGTCGACAACGCGCCTGATGTCTGCACTGAGCGTTTGCTCAACACGTTTGATATCAGCTTTGAGTTCCGTGCGAACGCTTTGGATCTCAGTCTTTAGTTCTGTGCGAACGTCGTCGATTTTTTTCTCCAGTCCTTCTCGAGTCTTTGTCAGGGCCAGTTGGGTCATGCGGATTTCGTCGCCTAAATGCTTATTCACAGCTGCAATGTCTTCTTTGAGTTCAACACGTAACTGTTGTTGCCCTTCAGCAATCAACTGAATGTGGTCGCGCATCTGTTCAAGAATGATGTTCGTATAGCGCTGTTCATCTTTGTGCGAGAAATCTGACGAGGAAGCCTTTTTCTTCTTTTGTGGCATAAAGCGCGGCTAACAAAGCATGCTATGAGCGTCAAGCGTCATCGTAAGTTCAGTTTGGGATCCGCTTCAAGGGTCCGCTTGAGAGCAATCACAAGTGATCGGGCGCGGTTGGCCCAGAGGTTGGAACCGACTTCGTCGAGCAGGATGGCCGAGCGAAAGTCTTCGGCCGCTTTGCGAAAATTATTGTGGCGAAGATAAATCTCCCCGCGATTCACGAGGCTCGTGACGTCGTGTTTATTGAGTTTCAAGGCGTGTGAATATTCCAGAATCGCTTCGACCGGACGCCCGCGCTTTTGATGGAGGGCCGCCATCATCGCGTGAAAATAGGGATTGCGATGGTCGAGGATCATCAGCCCTTTAAAAATAGTTTCCGCTTCATCAAACCGCCCGTGTTTGAATTTGACATGACCAGATTCTGCAAGCCGTATCATATCAACCCGGCTGATGCCTTTCAGCTCAGCCAGTGAAATCTTATCTTCCAAAAATGCGTTGAACAGGTCGATGAGGCGTTTTCTGCGCGCCGGGGTGGGGTCGTGAATCTGCGGCCGTTTGGCGGGAGTGGTTTCCGGTTCCATAATTATCTCACTTCAAACTTGCCGATGATCTCGCGTCTCGTGCGGTTGATTTCACCGATCATACCGTGCACTTGTTCAACTGTAGACGAAATATTACTGGTACTTTGCTGCATACTCATCATGGTCAATTGCGATTGAAAGTTTAAATCCTTTGTCCTTGATTGTGCCATCGTCATCTGTCCAAAATCTGTTCCACGCGTTCTTGAAAGTTCCTCTGCCACGCGATTTCCGGCTTCATTGAGCATGAATGCCTTTTTGCTGAGACCTGCAAAAATAGCACCATTTTTAGCTGAATTGACTTTTGCAAGTGCGATGAGAACGAATTCCGGGTTAATCAGCCCCTGCTTTGCCATGGCTATCAAACGATCGGCTTCTCGTATAGCTTCATCCGTCTGCTTCTGCACAGCGACCACCATTTGATTTTCAAGGATGCTCCATACCGCTCTTTCGGAAAAAGCTTCCCATTCAGCCAACGTCCCCTCTGCGGTGGCAGCAAGTTCTTCGGGCGACATGGGTCCACTTTCTTGACCTTGCCTCCCACTGCCATTACCTGCTTCGGCCTCCTTGGTCATCATGGCCTTGGTCCCAACAGATGAAATGGCGTCAACGAAGAGCCCCCCTTCTTCCGTGGACATCCGCACCTCAGCTTCATGCGGTGGAAACATCTGCGGCGTCGGAGCTGGGTATTCGGCATCCTGTGCGTACAAGGGCTCTGCTTGCACCAGCCCGGACGTGTATTCATTCCACTGGTCACGCAAATATTGTTTAATGTCTTCCAGGGTAATATTGGCGGGCAGGCTTTTGAGGACTTCGTAGATATTGCCGTGCTTGAGCGCATCGATGACCTGACTGCGATCGAGGTGTTGTCCGATATCCTGACGTGCGCGAGGTTCCGTACGGATGGGTTCGACCATATTTTACTCACTGCCCCTTTTTCTTTGCCATTTGTTCGAGCAAAATTCTGGCGCGCCCGGCCCAGCGGTTTTCTTTGGCCGGATCGAGCGTAACCGCGCGTTCCAGATCTTTTCGGGCATCATCCAGCAGACCGTGCTGGAGATAGATTTCCCCCCGATGTGTGAGACTCACGACATCGTCATGGTACAACTCAATGGCCTGCGAATACTCGGCGATCGCTTCACCGTAGCGCTTTTGCCGCTGCAGGATGGTTCCCATCATCGAATGATAGTAACTGTTATTCCAATCCAGCACGGTGAGCACTTTGAAAACGCGTTCGGCATCTTGCAGACGACCGGCTTGAAGTTGGGCGTAGCCGTGTTCGGCCATCTGAAACAGCATTTCTGGCGTAAAGTGAAACAGTTCCGCCCAACCGATCTTGCCTTGCAAATAATCGTCAATCTTTTTCGCCCCTTCGAGCAGCGTTTCTTCGGGAACGTCTTTATATTGGTTTTCAAGACGCGAAAAAAAAGCGGCCATTTCTGCGTCGGCCTCTTCTTTGGTCATTTCTTTAAAACCAATTTCGAGATTCAGTTTGGATTTCTTCGCTGCCATGATCAACCCCTCATTTATTTCTTTCATAGTAACATCCGAATTTTACAAGAACAATTGATTTTCTCGGTCTTTCCAAAACAAAAAGGGGAGCTCTGAGCACTCCCCCTTTTTCATTATATTCATAATACCAGTTTGAAGCTGCTTCGAAGTGGTTATGCATTACCTCGGGCTGGAGACCGTACTCAAGACTCTCCGCCACGCTTCGAGCGCCGACTTGGTCGTATTGGTCAGTGTTTCCACGACCGTTCCAAATTCTTCCATCATCTGAGCGATGAGTTTCTGCGACGTCGCAATCGAATCCGACTGACTCTTGGCCCAGGTCATGGTCTTCATGAACTCATTGTTGGCTTCCGGATTCGAAGCATCGCTCTTCTGATTCATCAGCACTTCGGTGACCCGGCGATTTTCGTCCTGCAGTTCGATGAGCTTCTTGCCCATGTCGATCTGCTGCTTCGCCTTGTCCTTGGAGATGATGTACGTGATGAACTTCATGAATTGATACATCTGCCCAAGATCGCCCGACGCTGCCCGCTGCGCAAAGTAATGAAAGAGCATCATCAATTGTTTGCCGCGGCTTTGATTTTTGAGCACGTCGTCAAACTGGTTGAGGATGAAGTCGTCGGTGGCCAAACTCCTGACATAGGCGTCGCTGTTAAACCCAAGATCGCCGCCCTGGTTCGCCTTCCACGTGGACGGAGGTGTAAAAGACGTCCCTGCGCCCGGACCACCGGTTCCTGCTGGAGCGCTTTTCGTTTGCTGCGCAGCCCCACCCTGCTGCGGTGCGGTCTGGGCTTTGGATTGGAGGGAGAAGGTGGCATTGCTGCCTCCATTTTCTCCTGGAGGCGTCATTCCAGCTTTACGAAACCAATCGGCATTGAGGTTCGAGGTTTGCTTGGCGACCCGCGCGTATTCTTTGGCTTTTTCGAGAACCCCTTGAAGGCGGGCTTTCTGGAGTTCAAGTTTGGCCTCAACTTTTTTGAGTTCCTCTTTGGCGTTTTTTTTCTCAGCATCAGTTGTAGCAGCATTCTTTTTTTCTGTGAGTTCTTCAGCTTTGTCTGTGAGCTCATCAATCTTGGCGGCTAAGTTTTTCGCATGGTCGGTCAATTGAGCAAGATATTGCCGAAAGCCTTCCTTTGGATTTTTTTCATCAAACGCAAGGGACGCGTGGTTGCTTTCCTCTATTTCCCTTTTTAATTCTCCCCAATCCAGCGAAAGATCATCGCCAAGATCCAGGCTATTATCTGAGCCTACAGCCTCACCGATTTTTTCCCATTCCTTATCATCGATATGGCCATCATCTGACGCGATCTTCAATTGGCGAGCTACTTTTGACACTTCCGACATAACTTCCTCCTTGGTCAGGGAAGGAT
>JACQOX010000071.1 GCA_016202335.1 Deltaproteobacteria bacterium | reverse complement strand
TTTTATTTTTTTGTAGACTTCATAGGCTACAAGCGTTGGAAGCCAGATGATTTTTGGGGATCGCAGGTGTTTGAGGTAAGCGCCGGCGAGTTTTCCTTCTGTAAAATATTCGAGCCATCCTGAAGAATCGATCACGAGGTCCTTCATAGGCGATCTGTTTCTTCACGAAATTGTGATGCATCCATGCCCTTGAGAAATCCTTGCAGGTCTTTGATTTTCTCTGTTGGGATGAGATAAATGACGCCATCTTTTTCCCAGATGACAAACTTCTGGCCGGGCTTCATTTCTAAACGGCTGCGGACTTCTTTGGGGATAACGACTTGATATTTAGTGGAAAGAGATGTGTAGGTCATATGTATAAAAAGTAGGTCGATTTATGTTATTTGTCAACTATAATTATAAAACGTATTACCACGAAGGGGACGCAACTTTTTTTTGATCCTGCCGATAAAGAAGACAATGCTGAAACGTCTTCCTCTTTTTATATGTCTTCTCAGTTTTGGCTGCTCGCAATCACCCGAGCTTTTTTCGGACATGCGCACGGAGACGTTTGCGACCACGCCGATCACGGAGTCGCAGACAACGACCATTACGGTAGCGAACCCCAGTGAATCCGCTGCTCAGCGCCTGCTCATCGCTGGCTTTGATCCTGCGACGAACAGCGCCGGACATTTTCGCATCGATTCCATTATGGTGGGCAATCAATCGGTCGCGAATAAGGACATCATCATTCCGCCGCAGAGTGTGTTGACGCTTCGCGTGACGTATGAACCCGTCAATCTCGAAACGACCCTCGCCAATTACGGCGGGTGGGTGACGGGAGTGCCGAGTCGCTGGGAGCCGAGGGTGATTGAACCGGAGCCATCAACTGCCATCGAGAAAAAAGAAACGGAAGCTATTCACCGCGCGCTTTTGCAACTCATCTATGACGAACCCAAACCCGGCATGCTGTACGTTCAGCTTGTGGGTCGAGCTGTTCCGGGGCCAGAAGGAGAAATCGTAGCCGGCGGTCGACCTGGTGAGTGTACGCCAGGAGATGGCGATGCCTGCTACACGGGCGGTTTTTCGCTCGACATCCCGCAGCTCGTGCCGGGCGGTCCTAAAGACTTGGTGATGGACGGTGCCGTTCGGATTTCGATTTCCGGTGGGGCTGCGACGATGCGCATGGACGATTTTCCTCCGGCGCTCATGTATCTGCGTAGCACCGATATTCCGCAGTTGCCGTCAGGTGTCAGCGCGACGCTCATTGTCAGCGGTGCCCAGGGAAAAGTAGCCACCGGAACCTTTGATGGATCGCGGTTGGAACTTTCCGATGTCGCGTTCCGCATCCGGGTTGTCCTGGGAGAAGTTGCGCCCGCAGATGTCACGCCGGGAATGTCGGCCATCGTCGATATCGTCATCGATAAGCTCAAGCTCAGCACCATCGAACCGTATTCCGGCGGTGAAATCGGACTTCACCTGGAAACCACGCTTTCCGCGGCTCCCACGGGCAATGAATTGTTCGATCAATATCTCGGTGGCGCGAAAGTCTTTGTGACCATGCGTGGACAATTAGCTTTTTAAATTCCCATTGAATCATTGCCGCATTCTACTATGGTGCGCGGCCATATGGAAAAAGCACTGCAGGTTCTCAATGAAATGGAACAGCACGGTGTGATTGAAAAATATGCACTTGGTGGAGCTATCGCGCTTTTGTTTTATACTGAACCGGTTCTCACCTATGATCTCGATGTTTTCGTTTTTTTACCGCAAGAAAAGCAAAACCGTCTTCTTATCAGCCTTGAACCGATCTATGCCTATCTCAAATCAAAGGGATATTTTTCTCATAAAGAACATGTGCACATTGAAGGAATAGCAGTTCAGTTTATCCCTGTTTACAATGAGCTTATTGAGGAAGCGGTAAAGAAGGCAAAAAAATTAAAATACAATAAAACAACCGTGCGAGTTCTTTCACTTGAATACCTTATCGCGATTATGGTTCAGACAGGGCGTCCTAAAGATCGAATGAGAATTGGTGCTATTTTCGAGCAAGTAAAAATAAAAGAGAAAATCTTCGTTGAAATACTCAAACGGCATCAGCTTTATGATCAATGGAAAGGTTTGAAATCATGAAAAATAACGAGAAATATTTTCCGACCGAGCAACTCAAAAAACTTTTTCGTGCAAAAAAAGAACGACGAGATGAACTTGCGCGCCTTCCGATCGAACAAAAAATTGCCTTAGTGGTAGAGCTGCAAAACCTTGCCAGCCACATTCGCCGTAATAAGCAATGGCAGAAGCATAAACCTTGGAAACTCGCTTAAGGAAAAAACGAGCATGCTGACCTTCGATTTTCGCAACTGTATGGAAGATGGCGTCGGACGTGACCACGGACTGTGCGAACAGGACCTGAACGACGCGCAACCACTTCTCGACCGAGCCCTCACACAACTCAAGCGCTGGCACGAAGATGGAGTCGCCGGCTTTCTCGATCTGCCTTCTATGAACGGCGTGATAGATGGTATTTCCAAAGAAGCCCTTCGCGTCCGCGGAGATTTTGAAAATCTCGTGGTCTTGGGGATCGGCGGATCAGCGCTTGGCCTTCGTTGCTTGGCCGGGGCATTGCTTCATCCATTTCACAATCTTTTGGATCGCGAAGCTCGCGGTGGATTGCCACGACTCTTTGTCTGCGACAATGTTGATCCCGACACGTTTATCTCTTTACTGGACACGCTCGATCTCAAAAAAACCTGTTTCAATGTCATTTCAAAATCCGGGGGCACGACAGAAACCCAGGCGCAACTGGCACTCGTGCTGGAACGTTTGCATGTGTTGTTGGGAGATGGGTGGAGAAACAACGTCATCGTCACCACCGATCCCACTGCCGGCGAGTTGCGAAAATACGTGAATGCGGAAAAGCTGAAAAGCCTTTCTGTTCCTTCCAATGTCGGTGGCCGTTTTTCCGTATTGTCTGCAGTGGGACTCTTCCCAGCAGCCTGCATGGGGATCGACATCTTCGGCCTTCGTGAAGGAGCGCTCCTGGTGACGAAAACAGCGTCATCGGATGACATCACGCTCAATGCACCACTCCGTCTTGCAGCGACGCACTATCTGCTCGATCACAAGCGCGGCAAGAAAATCTCCGTGATGTTTCCTTATTGCGATGGTCTCAGTCTGTTTGCGGATTGGTATGTCCAGCTCTGGGCTGAAAGTCTGGGCAAAGAAGGCAAGGGGACGACGCCGCTTAAGGCGATTGGAGCGACCGATCAACATTCGCAACTGCAGCTTTTTATGGAAGGACCGAACGACAAGGTGCTGACGTTCCTCGGCGTGCGCGAACCTCGCACCTCTCGACAGAAGATGACGCTCAAAAATCTTCCCGCCAATTTTAATTACCTGAATGGTAAAACGTTGGGAGATGTTCTCCATGCAGAACAGCATGCGACAGCCGACGCACTCCGTCAGGCGAAACGCCCCAATTTGACGATCACGCTTCCCACGCTCAATGCCCGTTCGCTCGGATCGTTATTGATGACGTTTGAAATCGCCACCGCCTTCGCCGGCGCGCTTTACGACCGGAGTCCCTTTGATCAGCCAGGTGTGGAACTTTCTAAAGTCCTGACCAAAAAAATCCTCTCTGCTTCTTAACATTTTCTTACTGGGTTTTCTTTCGGTGATGGCGTTGATCGAAGCGAGCTTGCAGCATGTTCATACGTGCATAGGGTGAAGGATTTCGACGGGCGTACGGCGGTAACTCCAATTTTGATAGGGCATCAATTCCCTTCACTGTTCGGGAAACTTCTTTATAGCTTAGGTCCTTAATAGCCGCATGAATGCTTGAAGCTGTCATCATCGTGGTCGATTTTTTGTCGGGGGTGCAAGGCAGTAAAGGTAGTCTGCACTCTGAAATCTCAGCATAGCGATTGTGTAACGAGAAAAGAAAAGCTTCAATCTCTCCACGATAAGACCAAAAATCGCTGCATCCTTTCGTTTCTGGAGCTTTATCGCAATTCTGTTCAGCATAGATCAAAAGATTGACGATACCCGAGCCCTCGAAAACTTTTTCGATACTGTGTGCATGAGCTTCGGTTTGAAGAATCTCAGGATCACCAGAAGCATAAAAACCTGATGCGACCATGGCTCCTGCGAGAAATTTTTGTTCATGAGGTTTGAGTGATGACCAAACGGCATTCACATCTGTGCGAAAATCGGCATCTACGAAATAATAGGCATGCGCTATTTCATGCAGAGCAACTTCGTTGCGTGGAGTCATGACACCTGAACGGCTCATGCCAATTAGTGCCGCGGGTTGCGTTGATTCATAGATGCCGTTACATTTACTTAAAAATCCCGTGCCCGAAAGTTGTTCAAGAAGTGCTTGTTCTCCCATGGTGAGGGGATTGCTCTGGTTTTGACAGGCGTTAAAGAACGCAGCGATGTCTGCGAGTTTTAAATCGTGACCAGCAGCATTATCGCGCACTTCAGTCTGAGGAGGAACCGATTTGCGACCTAATTCTTCGATAAATGTTGAGATGCGTTCCAAGGTTTCATTCATTTTTGTGTTCTTCTGAAAGTCAACAGCGATGATAGCCGGATTTTCATGTAATCGCGACATGACAAAGCCGGTTGCTTCTGGAATGGGCGTGACGCCTGCGACGTACGCGTCAGCGTCGATGATGGGAAGTTCAGCTTTGGCAGGTGAAGCCATGTTCGATCCGACCATGGTTGCGTCAGGGGTATTGCCAACGTTGATGCAAGTTTTTTGAATGTAGCCTGGGGCCATATGAATGTTATCGGCAGGAAAGAGGGCTCAAGTTGCCCTTTAATACCACACGGATTTCCGCTTCTTGAGGCGTGCTGAAATCATCGTTTGAATGGTCTTTTGAATGGCTTCGGCTTTTTTGAGGACCAGGCTTTCATTTTCGATATCGCGCGGTTTGGCGTCGGCAAAGCTTAACGGTTTCCCAAACGCGATCTGCCATTTGGTGGGCAGCGGAATCATGCCCAAGGGCCCAAGCCAGGGAAAAGTGGGGGTGATGGGAATATAGGGGAGTCCAAAGGGGCGAGCGAGGCGTTCGCACTTGGCGATCATCGGATGAATTTCCTCAGCGCCAATGATGGCGGCGGGGATGATCGTCGCTCGTGATTTCATGGCGAGCCGTACAAATCCGCCGTGGCCAAACGGTTTCAGATCATATCGCTCGTCGTAATATTTCCCAACGCCTTTGACCCCTTCGGGAAAGATGGCGATCGTCTGCTCTGCTTTGAGAAGACGAATGGCGTTTGCCATCGACGCGGGAATGCCTCCCAGCCGCCGCACGAGATCGCTCACGTACGGCCACTCGGAAATAAAATCATCGACCAAGAAGCGGACACCGCTTGCCTTGGGATAAACATTGTGGACGGCCAGATGCAGCATGGCGCCATCGTACGGGAGTGTTCCGGAATGATTAGCCACGATGATCGCGGGACCATGCTTTGGAATATGCTGTTTGCCTGAAAGCGAAACGCGAAAATAATGAAGAAAAAGAAATTGAAAAAATGGTCGTAAAAATTCGAGCAATTCTTCGTCGCGACCAAAGGTGTCGACGGTGCGAGCCTGAGTTAAGCTTTTGAGCTGGTCGAAAAGTTCCACCACTTTTTTCATGCGATCTGACGATAAAAGGAATTGATCTCTCATGTGCCTTTAGGGGCGGCTGATGAGTGCGGCGCGATAGGTGACCAGGACGCTGACAAAAATGATGCTGTCGATGACCGCAGCGAAAAGATAAATGAATAAGGGTTGAATGAAAAACAAACAGACGAGGTATCCTACGGCAGTGATGCATTTTGCGAGCAACACGATGGGAGTAAAATGGATGTTCTCAACGGGATCGTGGCCGATCTTGAAGCAGACATAGCTCAAAACAAACAGGATCGAGATCGATGGGATCAGCCACGTGCAATCTCTGGTGAGCGTCGGATTTGGCCCGTGCCAGTGAAAGATCACGCGGCCGATGTCGGTGATATAAGGAATGAGGATATCCGGGATCGTTGCGGCCAAGGCGGCTGCAACCAAAAAAGCCATCCCCCAAAATTTCATGAGTGCCTGGAAGTGACGTTCCTGTCGTGTGCGGCCGGATTCCTTCATGCGCAGTTCCAATAGTTCAATTATGTCAGAGTGCAAGATTTTTTCTATGAGGTTTACTCACCAAACGCCATCTTCTCGCCGGGTTGTACGATATGCGTGCGAAGGGCGAGTTCAGGAATTTCGATCAGAGCCCGTTGCAGACGATCGATGGGATTTTTTCGGCCGCCGAGCAGCATTGGGAAAGAGCCCCAGAGAAGAGGGATCATGTGTTTGGCGCGCAGATGGACCGTGGCCTTCAGGGCATCTTCGGGCGACATGTTGAATCGGCCAAAGAGCCAAGAGGGTGTGGATCCACCGATGGGCAGCAAGGCGATATCGATGTCGGGTGTCCCGGTCATGATTTGATTGAAGGATGGGCCGAATGCCGACGCTCCACAGAAATAAACCTGCTTTCCATGGTGACGCAGGAGATAGGCGTTTGCTTTTTTGGGTCGGAAATGGCGCAACGAAAATGACGGATGATCGGCCGGAACAGCCGTAATCTCAAGCCCTGAAGGCAATGTATACGCCGCAAAGTGAGAAAGTTCGATGATCGGATTAGAGATGAGGTGGTCGATAAAGGCATACGACCCTTCGGGAACGATCACCGGGATATCGCTTGAAAGATACCGAAAACTTGCTTCATCAAAATGACCGTAGCCCACATGGCTCACCACGATGGCCTCCGGCGTGGGAAGATCGACCGGATCAAAATTATGCAGGTTTGTTCGTTGAGATCCCATGAACGATGATGCAAAAAAAGGATCGGTCAGCACCCGCGTCGCACCGAATTCCAGGAGCGTTGTGGCATGACCGATATAATTGACGGTGATGGACTCGTTCATAATGGGGGCGCTCATAAAATGTTTGCCCTGGGATTGCAATTATTGTTACAGGCCCCTGTCATGCTTCGTCCCACATTCGCTGAAATCAGTTTAAAGGCCCTTTGCCATAATTTTGGAGCAATTCAAAAACGGCTTCCTCAAAACGCGCGCATGCTGGCGATGGTCAAGGCCGACGGCTATGGACATGGCGCCCCACAGGTCGCGCAAAAACTGATCGAATGCGGCGTGACTGGGCTTGGAGTGGCGACGATTGAAGAGGGAATCGAACTTCGCGATGCAAATATCTCCGCCCCCATCCTCATCATGGGTGGCATGTTGGGCATGGGCGAAGCCGCCTGCGAGACGATGCTGGAACATGCGCTCACGCCGGTCATTCATTCTCTCGACGCCGTTGTGATGCTCGAGAGTGTTGCGGCCAGGCGCCGCAAAAAAACAACGGTGCACCTCAAAGTCGACACCGGCATGTCGCGCTTGGGAGTTCGCCCCGAAGCGCTGCGTGCGGTGCTCGCGGAGCTTTCGCGCTGTGAGTGGCTGTCTGTCCAAGGGGTGATGACGCATCTCGCTTCAGTGCATGATGCGGAATCGACATCTCAACAGGTTGAGCAATTTTTATCGATCAAAACACATATTGAAAATGCGCTCGGTCCCGTTTCGATTTGGCACATCGGCAATGGTGGTGCCATTTTGGAAGGCAGGCCCCTCCAGCTTTCTGAAGATCGTGAATGGTGGGTGCGGCCCGGCCTCCTTCTTTACGGAACAAAAGATGGGTGTGTTACGGAATGCGAAGTGCAACCGGTGATGGTGCTGAAAAGTCACATCGCTCTGCTGAAAACCATTCCCGAGAATACAAAAGTGAGTTATGGAGGCACCTTTACGGCCAAGCGATTGACGCGGCTCGGTGTGGTTCCCATCGGTTACGCCGACGGCTATCCCTGGCGTGTTTCAGGCAAGGCGTCGGTGCTCGTCGGCGGCCAAAAAATTCCGGTCATCGGCCGCGTGACCATGGACATGATCATGATCGACGTCACGGATCTCGCTCAGGTGAATGTCGGCGATGAAGTGGTGCTCATGGGCACGCAAGGAACGGAACGCATCACCGTTGATGACGTGGCGAAGTGGGCCGGAACCCTCCCGTACGAAATATTTTGCGGCATTTCGAAACGCATGCCGCGGGTTTACGTGGAATAGCTATGATCCTTCTTCCGATCACCGAATTTTTTGGCCGCAGAATCCTTCTCATCATGGGAACGCTGGGCTCTTTCTTACATTTCCTGCGGGACATTTTTTCGTGGACCACCCGTCGACCGCTACGCTTACGACTTCTGTTCAAACAGATGGAATTCGTGGGCGTGAAATCCATCTGGATCATCGGACTCACGTCTTTTTTTACCGGCGCGGTTTTTGCTCTTCAGTCGGGATATGTCTTCACGCTCTTTAATATGGAAAGCATGGTCGGCGCCACGGTCGGCATGTCGCTCACCCGCGAACTCGCGCCAGTCTTTACCGCGCTGATGGTCACGGCCCGCGCCTGTTCGTCCATGGCCGCACAGATAGGAAGCATGCGGGTCACGGAGCAAGTTGACGCACTTGAAACCATGGCCGTGAATCCAGTTCATTATTTGGTGGTACCGAGGGTGTGGGCCACGACTCTCATGCTGCCGTTTCTCACGATGCTGTTCAATTTTATCGGCTGTGTGGGAGCTTACTTTGTCGGAATTTTTCTGCTGTCGATCCACAAGGGCCCGTTCATGTCGCTTCTTTATTATTACGTCGATGCTGACGACATCTTCGGTGGGCTTCTGAAATCATCGATTTTTGGATTTGTCATCGCGGCCATCAGCTGCTTCCAAGGCTTCAAAGCACGCGAAGGTGCGGCAGGGGTAGGAAAAGCGACCACGCAGGCTGTAGTTGCTTCGGCGGTTTCGATTTTAGTTTTGGATTATTTTTTAACCACGTGGATTTTGGAATTCATTTCAACTCCAGGACGATAAACGCGCGCATGATAGAAATCATCAACCTCCACAAATCCTTTGGCAGTCAGCATGTCCTCCGCGGCGTGAATCTCAACATTCCCGATGGAAAAGTGACGGTTATTCTCGGTCCATCGGGTTGTGGGAAAACGGTTCTCATGCGGCATATCATCGGGCTCGTGAAACCGGACAGCGGCCGTATTGTCGTCGACGGTGTGGACATCAATCGCCTCTCCAAGCATGAGCTCAACGATTTTCGAAAACGTTTTGGCATGCTCTTTCAGCACGCGGCACTTTTTGATTCCATGACCGTGGGTGAAAACGTTGCCTTTCCGCTGATCGAACACAGTCATGAAAAAGATCCGAAAAAGATCGCAGCCACGGTCGCCGAGATGCTGCAACTTGTGGAACTCCCCAATGCTGAACACAAACATCCGGATGAAATTTCAGGAGGCATGCGCAAACGCGTTGGTCTCGCTCGGGCGATTGCGCTCAAACCTCAGATCTTGTTGTATGACGAGCCCACGACCGGCCTCGATCCCATCATGACCTTGACGATCGACAATCTGATTCAATCGATGCAGCATGCACTCGGGGTGACGTCGGTCGTGATCAGCCACGACATCGCTTCTGCTTTTCGTGTGGCAGATCAGATCGCCATGCTCCATGAAGGAAAAATTGTTGAGTGCGCACCGCCAGAAGCATTTCGTAAATCCAAGCACGCCGTAGTCCAATCATTTTTGAATGTCGGGGGGATGTCGTGAAATATTCCACAGAAGCCAAAGTCGGATTTTTTGCCTTTTTGATCATCGTGATCCTTTTTTGGGCAACGGTTCGCGTGTCTGATCGCTCCGCGGTGTCGGGGGGCGGCTACGATGTTTCTTTCAACGTTGATTCAGCTTCGGGCCTCAAAACCAAAGCTCCGGTGGAGCTGGCCGGTGTGGCCGTCGGTGTGGTCAAAGGTGTTGAGCTCGTCGATTCCACGCGAGCCAAAGTTTTTCTGCGCATCAATGATCACGTTCAGCTTCGTCCGGATACCCAAGTGAAACTGCGCACCCGTGGTTATCTCGGTGAAACTTTTGTGGAGATCATCCCAGGGACGCAAGGCGAAGGACTCATTAAAGAGGGGGATACCCTTTCGGACGCCACGCGCTCGGGGGACATCAATCAGCTGGTGGGGAAATTTACGGAAATCGCCGATGATATTAAAGTCGTCACGGCGAATTTGAGGACGATGTCGAGTGGCGAGGATGCGCCGATCAACCGCATCATTATGAACCTCGATCGCTTTACGGAAGAAATCAAAAACGTCACGGTCCGCAACACGGATAATATCGATCGCATCGCTGAAAACGTTGCCGATCTTTCCGATCAACTCAAACACATCGTGGCCGACAACCGGCAGAACGTCGACGAATCCATGGACCAGATCAATTCCATCACCAAAAAAATTGATCACGGTCAGGGCACGATCGGAAAGTTGTTGAACGACGACGAAACGGTGAATAAGCTCAATGATTCGCTCGATGGTTTAAGCGACACGCTTGGTGGCTATAAATCGCTGGAGACCGAAATCGGCTTCCACACCGAATACTTGACGAACAGCAAAGACTTTAAAAATTACGTTTCACTGGGAGTGAGGCCTGTGCCGGATAAAGCCATTTTGATCGATCTTTCCACGGATCCTGATCCGAATCCAACGCATACGGTGCGCACCACGGACATCACTGCCGGTGGCGCGACGACCACCGTGACGGCGGATACGGCGACGACCAATCGCGACGCGTTTCGTTTTTCCGTTCAGCTGGCAAAAGATTTTTATGATTTTACGATCCGCGGCGGGCTCATCGAATCCAAGGGCGGCGTGGGCGTGGACTACAAGAAAGGCCCGATCGGCGTTAAATTTTCCGCATTCGATTTCTCGTCACGCTACGGCCAGAAGCCCCACTTGAAAGTGCTTGGCGACATCAATATGACGCGCAATCTTTTCGTGTTGGGTGGCGCGGACGACATGCTGAATCCCAACCAAAAGACCGATTATTTCTTCGGCGCTGGGTTTCGCTTTGTGGATGATGATTTGAAAAAACTTGCGCGGTTCTCGAATACAGCAAGTGTCTTTGGAAAATAACTATGCCAAAAATTCAACGCGCCTTAATCAGTGTCTCCGATAAATCTGGACTCATCGCCTTCTGCCGGGTGCTCCACACTTTTGGAGTGGAGATTTTATCCACCGGCGGGACCGCGAAGCTCCTTCGGGCTGAAAAAATTCCCGTGATCGAAGTTTCTGATTACACCGGCTCTCCGGAAATTCTCGATGGGCGGCTCAAAACGCTGCATCCCAAAATCCACGGCGGTATCTTGGGCATGCGCGGAAACGCCGAGCACGTTCGTGAGATGAAGGAAAATCAGATCCAGCCCATCGATCTCATCGTCGTGAATCTCTATCCCTTTGAAGCCACCATTGCTAGGCCCAAGTGTACGCTCGCTGAAGCTATTGAGAATATCGACATCGGCGGGCCGACGATGATCCGCGCGGCTGCGAAAAATTATCAGGATGTGACCGTGGTGGTCGATGCTCAGGATTATCAGGTGGTCATGGATGAACTCAGCGCCAGCAAGGGCAGCATTTCGGCGGTGACGAATTTTAAGCTCGCGCAAAAAGTTTTTGCGACCACAGCGCGCTATGAAGCCGCGATTGCGAATTATCTGACCACGTATGAAGATCGCGAAAAGCGCGTGGAGCTGCCGCGCACGTATGCGGCAGTTTTTGAACAGGTGCAAACCCTGCGTTACGGCGAAAATCCACATCAGCGGGCCGCGTTTTATCGGGATGTGAATCCTTCTCAAGAACCATCGCTCGTGAATGCCAAGCAGCTCCACGGCAAAGAGCTTTCGTATAATAATATTATGGACGCCGATGCTGCGCTGAATATCGTGAAGGAATTTCCGGACGCGTCCTTCGCGGCGTGCATCATTAAACATGCCAATCCGTGCGGTGCTGCGCTTTCGCAGGTCTCTCTCTCAGACGCATTTTTGAAGGCCAAGGCGAGCGATCCGGTGTCGGCCTTTGGCGGGATCGTGGCTTTTAATCGAACTGTGGATGAAGCCACGGCCACGGCCATCGGCGAAACCTTTTTTGAAGTGATCGCCGCGCCAAGGTTTGCAGCTGGTGCAGTTTCCATTCTGGCCGCGAAGAAAAATCTGCGGTTGCTGGAAGTTCCGGGTCTCGGTGAGCCCTGTTCCTTGAGCGGCTTTACGCTTCGCAAAGTCGCAGGTGGTCTCCTGCTCCAGGATCGCGACGTGAGCGCTGAAAATGTGCGCGGTGCGAAAGTCGCGACAAAGCGTGCGCCGACAGAAGAAGAATGGGCGGGGCTGGAATTCGCCTGGAGAATTTCACGCCACGTGAAATCCAACGCCATTGTCTTCGCCTCCCAAGACCAACTCTTGGGAGCCGGCGCCGGGCAAACCAGTCGCGTTGATGCCGTCAACCTTGCCGTTCAGAAACTTCATGCCTTTCAAGGCACTCAGGCTTTGAACGTCATGGCCTCAGACGCTTTTTTCCCGTTTCGCGACGGCGTTGATCTCGCCGCCAAAGCCGGCATCACCGCCATCGTCCAGCCAGGCGGGTCGCTGCGCGACGAAGAGGTGATCAAGGCGGCCGATGAATACGGCATGGCCATGGTTTTCACCGGTTTTCGTCATTTTTATCACTAATCCTTCCTGTAAAAACTTAGCAACTTCCTCTTGAAATCGCCGATAAGCTGGGAAAGGAGATGGTCATGTCCGTCCTATCCATAACTTCAGTTCAGGTGTATGCGCTGGCTCAGCAATACCAGTCGGCCCTGTCCTCAACTTGTCTTCAGCTCACTGGCCAACAGACCTATGCCCCGTATGTTTCAACCTTCGCCCATCATGTTGCGGACGTGGTGGGGAGTACACAGACATTTCCAGTTCAGACTGCTTATCGAAGTTTTGTTGAGGCTCCTACACTCGACAGTGCTGCAAAAGCCTTCGGTGCTTTTCTCAGCGAAGGTCGACGGATTGCGACTCCTCATACGCTGGAAGGGTATTGGCAAACCTTTCACGAGGATTTTGCCGGTTATCATGGAGCTTTGGATCGCCTCGATGAGGAGTTTCGGATGTATCGACGACCTTATGCAACTTCAGAGGCAGTTCAACGATTTGGCCCTGCGATTGAGGCATTGGAAGAAGCAGAGATGCCATTTACTATCCATAGACGTTTCACTATGCGTGAGGTGTATGATTCACCTGAAGTTCTTATTGCGAAATCTGTATTGGCTCAATTATCGAATGCGCAGGCTGGAGTGGGGATGTCGCTTGTGTTCGATCTTAAAGAGCCAACTGGCTATTTAAATCTTCCCGAAGACATCAACTCATTTCATGATGAACGATTACGACTTCGGAATATTTTTAAAAGTTTGAAGTATTACTTTGTGACTCCACAGATGTCCTTCGAGATGACGCAAATTCATTTTCCAGATCCTTTCCCAGAGGTGCATGTTCAGGATCCGGTGAATCTCCTTCAGGCCTTTTTTGAAGTGTTTCGACGAGGAGCTGCCACTATTCCGCGGCTGGCCAATGAAATCAGTGTCCAATTCAATGCTGAACGTCGATGTTTTGAAGTTCGAGAATCAACAGGGAGTCTCGCCGATGTCTTTTCTCAAAATGTGTTCCTCTTTGGAATGTCAGTTTTTGCGGTGCCCCACCACAATGATCAAAGAGGGGGCGTGGACATCCTTGCAACTTGATTTCCCTTTGAAGAGTTTTATACAAGTCGTCACTGAGGTGAGGTTATGAAAATTTTGGTCATTGGTTCCGGTGGTCGCGAACATGCCATCGTGTGGAAGCTTAAACAGTCCCCCAAAGCAGGGAAAATATATTGCGCGCCGGGAAATGCTGGCATCGCGCAGATGGCCACTTGTGTGGATATTGCAGTCGATGATCTTCCGGCATTGCTCGCCTTCGCGACGAAAGAAAAAATTAATCTCGTCGTGGTCGGCCCTGAAAAACCCCTGGCCGATGGCATTGTCGACACCTTCAAGCGCAGCGGCGTGAAAATCTTTGGCCCCACGAAGGAAGCGGCGCTCTTGGAATCCTCAAAAGTTTACTGCAAAGAATTTTGCCGCAGTTATCAGATTCCCACGGCAGATTTTGAAATCTTCACCGAGGCCGACGAAGCGCTTGCTTACGTCCGCAAAGCAAGCCGCCCGCTGGTCATCAAAGCCGATGGTCTGGCCTCGGGAAAGGGTGTCATCGTGGCGAACGATCTGGCCACGGCCGAAGATGCCATTCGCCGGATCTTGGTGGATCGCGAATTCGGTGCCGCGGGAAATAAAATCATCATCGAAGAAAAACTCGTGGGCGAAGAAGTTTCCTTTATGGCGATTTCTGATGGCAACCACGTGCTGCCGCTGGCATCGTCGCAGGACCACAAAGCAGCTTACGATGGCGATCAAGGTCCGAACACCGGTGGCATGGGAGCCTATTCTCCGGCACCGATCGTCACCAATGGGCTTTACGATAAAATCATGGAACGCGTCATGGTGCCGACGATCCGTGGCATGGTGACGGAAGGGCGCTCTTTCACGGGCCTTCTCTATGCAGGCCTCATGATCTGCAAGGGTGAGCCTCAAGTGCTGGAATTCAATGTTCGCTTCGGCGATCCCGAGGCACAGCCTTTGCTCATGCGTCTCTCCACCGATCTTGTGGATGTCCTGTGGAATGCCGTGACCGGAAATCTGGAAAAAGTGCCGCTTCTGTGGGATGCACGACCGGCGGTGTGCGTGGTGATGGCATCTGGCGGATATCCCGGAGACTATGAAAAAGGAAAGTCCATCAAAGGTATTGAAGAAGCTTCGGATTTACCAGATGTTCAGGTTTTCCATTCAGGAACCAAAAGAGCCGGGGACGCATTAGTAACCGATGGTGGCCGTGTTTTAGGGGTGACGGCTTTGGGCAAGGATGTCGCCGGCGCCATTGAAATGGCCTATGCGGCAGTGTCCAAGATTTCATGGGATGGTGTGCAGTATAGGAAAGATATTGGCCAGAAGGCTTTGAGGAGAACACATGCATAAACCACAGGTTCTTATTTTGATGGGCTCGGAAAACGATCTTCCGATGATGGATGAAGCCACCAAAGTGCTCACCGAATTTGGCATTGCAGCTGAACGCCATGTGGCGTCGGCCCATCGTACGCCGGAAAAAGTTCGCGACTTGGTGCTGAATGCAGAAAGCCGCGGCATCAGCGTGATCATTGCCGGCGCTGGATTTGCGGCTCATTTGGCCGGAGTCGTCGCTGCGCATACCACCTTGCCCGTGATCGGTGTTCCGCTCGATTCGTCGCCGCTCAAGGGATTGGATGCGCTGCTGGCCACGGTGCAGATGCCTGGCGGAATTCCCGTCGCTTCCATGGCGATTGGTAAGGCGGGGGCCAAGAATGCCGGACTCTTTGCCGCATCGATCATTGCCGTCGCCGATAAAGCTGTCCGCGAAAAGCTGAAACAATATCGCAAGGACATGGCTGAGAAAATCGAACAACAGGATAAAAATATTTCAGCATGACGACGATCCTTCACATCGATCCCAAACATCCTGCTGATGGTGACATCGATCAGGCGGTTGCCTTTTTGAAGGCTGGTCAGGTGCTGGCTTATCCGACCGAAACGATTTACGGACTCGGCGCTGATGTCCTGAATCGCAAGGCGGTGAAACGCATCTATGAACTCAAGGCCCGCGACGTCGGTCTGCCGATTTCAATTTTAGTAGCGGATCTGGCGATGCTCCGTGAGTTTGTGGCCGAGGTTTCAGACGCGGCACTTTCTTTGATACGACGTTTTTGGCCAGGTCCCTTGACGATTCTTTTCCCCGCGGCTCCCAAAATTCCAAAGGAGCTCATCACCAACACGAGCAAAATCGGTATTCGCATTTCATCCCATCCCATCGCTGCGGCGCTGGTCAGCCGTTTTGGGGGACCGATCACCACGACGAGTGCCAATCTGTCGGGTTATCCGCCGTCGCTCACGGCGAAACACATCACCAAGTATTTTGGCGAAAAATTGTCGTGTATTATCGATGGCGGCGTATGTGAGCCTTCCAAGGGGTCAACGGTGGTGGACCTTTCTGAAGAATCGATGCGCATCGTGCGGGAAGGGGAAATTTCCGCCGACGAAATCATCAAGTGTTTTCAAGAGAAGTAGGGGCACGTCGCAACGTGCCCTCCATTATCCATTCCTTTGAAAAGCCTTGGTCATGGCGCGTTGAATGATCTGGCGCATTTCATCATCTTTTACTTCCTGCGCCACCTGTCCGATAAATTCCACTTCCTCTGCGCGTAACTTTCGGGAGCGAATTTCTTGCGACCCCGGGTTGCGACCGCTCTTCAATACCTTGCCCACTTCAAAACGAACCGTTCGTACTCCATGGGTGGGGAATTCGCGGCGAATGCGGGAAAGCACTTCCACTTTCATGTACTGCAGTTCCTGGAGCCAACTGGCATTTTCGACGTAGATGACCACGTCTCCACGATTCCATTTCCCGGGGGAAGTATGTGCTGCGACGGCATCTCCGACGATCTTCGTCCATTTGGACCAGAGGCGATGCTGTTCCATGGGTTCGGTCCAACCGTGTTGCTTGATGGTCGACGACAGAATCTTGGCCATGGATGTCGGTTTGGTCAATTTTCTCATTGTTTTTCCATTACGCATTCTTATTGCCCCTGACAAGTTTTAGGTGTTAGGCGGAGACTGTTTCTGAATTGACTTTAGGGGACGTTTTAGAGAATAACCCAAAACTTTTTAGTCATTTTCACTTGGACTCGGGGAGGTTGCTCATGAAGAAAAAAGATGTCGAACGCTTTCAAAAACTCCTGGAAGAACGACGGGATGAACTCAAGACCGCTGCGGTGCAAAGTCGCGAAGCCGGCCTCGGATTCGAACAAGCTGATCTCCCTGACGAAGTTGATTTGGCCTCTTCCGAAGCAGGACAATCCTTAAACCTGCGTCTTCGCGATCGCGAACTCGTGCTGCTCAAAAAAATTGAAAAAGCATTGGAAAAAATCGCCAAAGGCGATTTTGGGGTTTGTGATCGCTGTGGGGAAGAGATCGGCGTCAAACGCCTTGAAGCCCGCCCGGTTGCGGAACTCTGCATCCGCTGCAAAGAAGAGCTGGAGCGGGTGGAAAAGGGATATGCCGATTAAGGTTATTGTTGCCGATCCAGCCAGCACAACTTGTTGATGTGATAAGTGCAGGTGGTTTTGGGATGTACGCACGGCGGTGTGAATGAATTGAGATGAAAATCTTTTGCCGCGATTCGATTCAGGATCGCGGCAATTTTTTTACGTCCCTCATCGCGGCGTCCATCGGACATCGCCATTTCGAACGTTTTTTGCGGATGAAGAAAGTATAAGATCGTGCGTTCTATGCTGACGCCTAATGCCATCTCGATGGCCAGAGCATAGGTCGTCATTTGGAGTTCATAATTTTTGGCGCGCTCTTCGCATCCGCCGTCAATGCGATCCGTTTTAAAATCCACAATCTCATATCCTGTTTTTCCCTGCCGCAACCAATCGATTTTCCCGGTGATCAGTCGGTCTTCCACGATAGCATCAAAGCGCAGTTCATGTTGCCCTTGGTGAAAATCATCGAACAAGGGACTCTTCATAAAACTCTGAAGGGGAGCGGCAAGTTCGTGGATGGTGGCATCGTCGCATGAGATGCCGAGAGCTTGGCATTCCGCGGCGATAAGGTCGTGAACGTGTGCGGTTTTATTTTTAGCGAGCATCAGCAGGGCGTTATGAAGGATGGATCCCTTGACCGGCGCGGAAAGACGTTCGGGATGTTTGGCCAAGAGCACTCCGCTCGGAAGCAACAGCTGGTATTTCAGGTAATATTCCTGCGGACAGCGGTCGAACGATTCGAGTTGAGAAACAGTCACAGTGTTGCTCCGTGAAGGGACTAACCCGCTTTTCGGCGACAACCGCGGGAGGGGAAACCCCTCCCCCAGTCCCTCGGCAAGCTCGGGACTGGCTCCCCCACCCAGTCGCCGCTCCGGGGTTAGTCCCTTCACTTCGTTTACCGTGATCGTTTCGACCTTTTCTAGGTGTGGAGTGATCCACCGGTGCCATCGCCCCTTGGTCGGATGTTCGGGATGGATCGGCAAAACCAGGTGGTCGCGCGCACGCGTCATGGCCACATAAAGAAGTCGTCGGCTTTCGGCTTCTTCTTCGCATTCATCTTGTTTGCGGAGTTCAGTGAAAGTTTCCGGTGCCACGAGAGGGGCGAAAGGGAATTTCGGATCGCGTTGCTTGAAGCTCACGCCGCGCCCACGCACAAAGCACCATGGCTCTGTGGCGTTGGAAGGTTGGCGGATGAGATCCGGCAAAACGACGACTGGAAATTCCAGCCCCTTTGCCGCATGCACGGTCATGATTTTCACTTCGGAATTCAGGTCGTCGATCACCGGCGCGTCGCCCATGCGCGCACCGCGGCGGATGAGATTCTGGATGAATTCAACAAAGGCGGGCAGAGTGACTTGGATTTCTCGTTCCAGATCACAGGCCAGGCCGATGAATTTTTCGAGATTGGCGACTTTCCCGCCTGCGGGATCGATGGCCTGGCAGATCACCTCATAGCCGGTTTCTTTCAGGATGAAGCGGACGAGTTCAGAAGGATGCAGGTGCTCTTTTACCCGCAATAACTCCTGAATAAAGGATGCCCGTGGAGAGCTTAAGGCTGCTTTATGAAAATCTTTTCCCTTTTCGCCGGCGAGGAGGACGCATTCGTCATCGGAAAGGCCGACGAGTGGAGATCGAAGAATGGCGAGCAGGCTGCTCGTATTCGACGGATCAGCTGCGAATGAAAGGGCGGAAAGAAGATCACGGATCTCAGGTCGATCCAAAAAACGTTTTCCGCCATACGTCCGAAAGGGAATGCCGAAAGCGCGGAGCGCCTGTTCATAAAGATCTGTGGTGGTCATAGCCTGAAACAGGATGGCCATATCTTTCCAAACGAATGCTTTTCGATCGAACAGCCCTTTGAGATGCGCGGCGATGGTAGCTGCTTCCTCACGACGAAGTTCTTCATAAGGAGTCTTTTCAGGCGAAGGGATTGAGAGGGCAAAGACAGCCGGATCGACTTCCGGTCGCTCAGCTGCCAGCGGATCTCCTCCCAAGGGAGCAGCGACTTCGTTGACAAAATTGATGATCGACGAGCGCGACCGAAAGTTTTCATTGAGTGAGATGATTTTCCCACCCAGATGCTCAAGTCGATCGAGCATTTTTTTGAAGCAGGCGACATTTGCGCCTCGAAATCGGTAAATGGATTGGCGCGGATCACCGACGATAAAGAGGTGATTGCGTGAGGGGGCGTGCAGCAAAGAGACCAGTTCAGTTTGAAGATCGTTGGTATCCTGATATTCGTCGAC
>JACQOX010000067.1 GCA_016202335.1 Deltaproteobacteria bacterium | reverse complement strand
GCAAAAAACACGGATCCTTTAGTACTTGATTTTAGCTCAAACATATCCCCACTTGGCTTTCCCCATCTCGTCAAAAAGGCCATAAAAAAGGAAGTGAAAGAAATAAAAGAAATGAAAGAGGTGAAGGGAAAAGAAGAAATTCCTGAAGGATGGGAAGAACCGGCAGCGCTGCCGAAAAAAGTTGGATCACCAAGGCGAAACAAAGACCGCGGTAAGACCGTTGCTCCGCCCCTTGAGCGCCAGGAGCAGAAAAAATCTCCTGAAAATGAGTCACCAAAAAATCCAGAAACGGTTGGTACAAAAAAGAGTGATTTACCCGAAGGGTGGGACGAACCGGAAGCGCTGCCCAAGGGAAGTGTGACGCTCGAAGACTGGGGAAAGAAAAAACCGGTGGCACCAGCCGCGCCTGCGGTCGACCCCAATGACCGCATCGGCAGTCCAAAGCTGCCAGAGGAAGTGGTGACACGCCCTGAGCCTCAACCGCTAAGAGAAGACGTAAAGCCCTTGGAAGGGAAACAGACCAAAAACACCAAGGTGAAGCAGCCGAAGCGGTGGGAATAAATCGTTAAAAATAGGCAACCTTTTTCCATCCGAGACGAAAAGAAGGGTGTAAGCATCAAAAACCTGGAAAGAGGTTCGTATGACTTTATCCGCAATTTCGTCGGTAGAAAAAATTTGGCTGAATGTTGCAGGGGACTCAATGGTTCAGACTCCTGAACCCCCTCGAGAAAAAGTGTTCGCGTATACGTTGTCCCCGCCGAAGATGGACCTGCATCGGCGGCAACCTCAACCGGTCGAAACTCAAGCGTCCCCTTCGGGAATCGAAATTGCTGCAGGCTTGGCTGCTGGGGCGCTCCTGGTAGGCGGCCTGATTGCAATGGGAGTTCCGCCCGTTGGTTTGGCGGCGCTCGCGCTCGTCGCCGCGTCGGCGGTGCTCAGCGGTTGCCAGCCAACAGAGACCAAACAAACGCAGGAAATCACCTTCAATCCAAATCTGATGCCAAACGCCGGCCCGGCGAAGCCGTGGCAGGTTGGTGAAATACGGACGATGAATGCCGGGACGCTGGATCGCCCGCTGGATCCAATCTCGCTATCCAATGTGACTCCCCAAAAGCTGGCACGCCTTCGGCAAGCAGCAGAACTCTATGTCGCCGACAGCGACCGCGTTGACCTTTCCTATGAAATGCTGATGTCTGGTTTTGGTGCACGCGCTAGCAGCGACACCGCTGGTTTTTGCGGAAAGCATCCCAGTGATCCAGTCACGCGGGAGCCCTTGCTCTTGGATGGGAACCTGTCCGTGGATCAACAACGGATCATGCTGCCTCCTGAATTTTTTGCCGCATACACCATCGGGCTGTTGGCCTGCCCTGAAAAAGAAGTGACGAGCGCATGCCGCGTGTTTGATCTGCAAGAAAAGCTCAAACTTGCCGATGACGATGCTGCTGAAACCCACCAGGCTACGACGTGCTGCGTGCAGTGCGCCTTGCCCGAAGACTTTTTGACGGGCTGGCTTGCCGGCATGGACTCAGTTTATTTGGGGCTGCAGTACATGCAGCGTTCAGCGATGACCTCACCTGCGACGTTGAAGGGGATTTCTGCTATTTACTGGTTGGATCCCAAAATCACGATTGTGCGTGGTGAGCGACTCTTTTCTTATCCCCTTCAATTTGAGAAAACCGAAGTCAGGCGAGGATATGTTGGCACCTACCATATCTGGAAGGGCGGCGAAGAAGAGATGGGGGTAGATGATTCACGCTGGCGGCATAATTTTAGTCCCAGCCTGTGGGTAAACCAGGCCGAAATGTTTCGTGTCAATGGTTCCGACCAAGAAAAACTTTTTTTGGGTCCTTTGCGTATTTTTGATGACCAAGATTGCCTTTGGGACCGCGAGGGCAGCGGGACGTTCAATATGGGACTCTGCGGGTATCGCGTCACCCCGACGTATGATCTGACAGCCCTGCAGGAGAATTCCTCTGCTGTGCTGCAGAACCCCTTGCTGTGGTTTCTGAACTTATTTGTCGATCGGGATGCTCGTGACCAGGATCCTCCCATCAAACCCGGCGAACAGGCCATTCTCGAACTCACCTTGCGTTCTCCCACGCAGAAATAGGTTTTCATTCTGAGAAAAATGTTTATCAGGGACATCAATCTTGAGGGAACCATGAAACTCTCCAAATGCATGTTCTTACTTTTCTTCGTCCCGGCCCTCTGGGGGTCAGGGTGTGGAGGCACTGCGGGAAGTAGTGTTGTCACGTCAACCCCGGCCTGTGGCATGGGGACTGTGAGTTTAACCCCCAATATTATTTCTGCGGTCACAGAATTGTGTACCTTCGACAAAGAGACGTCATATAAAGACACCCTTACGCGGCTGCTTGCCTTGTCACCCGCGCCCACTACGGCCAACTGTGACACGTCTCCTTTTACCTCCTGGTCAGCTGCAGATAAGGCGACGTTTTGTTCCAATCCCGATGACCGCGGTGTCACAGCTCAGTCGAGCGTTTGGGAAATCGTCAGTGGCAGCGTTTCCATTCCCACCGGACTGCAGACCTACTCGGAAACGGCCGTGTACGGCGACGTTCTCGATCTCTCGCAGTCGAGTTATGGCAGTGATGATCGGCTCAAAAAAAGAGACTATCTGGACAAGGCGCGCTCCGTGCTTTTTCTGACGCCGAGTTCGTGCACGCCTGTGACCGCGACGGAGATGACCTATAAATTTTACGATTATGACGGCAATGCCAATACCGGGACGATCACGGTTTCTTGCCCGACGTGTACGCCGGCTTCGAGCTGCAGCCAAACCACGTGTAGCAGCGATGCCGACTGCGCGTCCTCAGATGATGGGGCATATTGCAACACCAGCACCAATGTTTGCGTGGCCTGTACGTCGAATGCCCACTGCAGTGCTGGCAAAATGTGTTCCAGCAATGCCTGTGTTGACGAATTAACCGCGAATTTCTCAGCCACGTCCATTAGCGCTCCCTTGATTCTCCCAGAAGGCAATTGCAGTGGTGACGGCACCTGTACGTTTCCAGCCTCTATTTATTATCGTGAGACTTTAACGCTTACCTTTGCGGCAAGCGTATCGGGAGGAACAGCGCCCTATAGTTACGCATGGGATCTTGATACGGACGGCGACAGTGATAATGCGGACTTTGTGTCAGGAACTGCGACGTTTTCACAGACGGGATATCCAGCAGAAGTGACGCTTCGCTTGCGGGTCACCGATGCAAACAATAATATCGTTTATAAAACAAAAGAAATCGCGTTCACTTATTAACGAGTGAATGAGGTTGTTTATGAACAAGCGCCTGCTGCAACTCTCCTTCAAAGCAACTGGCTGTACCGATGTCGGTGGCCGGAAGAATAATGAAGACGCGTATCTGATCGACGAATCCGCGGGATTGTTCGTCGTCTGCGACGGTCTCGGTGGATGCGATAAGGGCGAAGTGGCAAGCCGATTCGCTGTCGATGAAATCCGTCGCGTTATCGACCTCCTGTCGGTGACAGATGAAGATACCCTGAGCACCTTGGACCACGATTTTCCGACATCACAAAGCCAAATTACCTCTGAAACACAATTAGAAGCGGCGATTTTGTCCATCAATTACCAGCTGTGGCAGGAAAATACGAAAACCATTGGCGATATACGATCAGATAATCCCGTGGCGATGAAGCTCGCGCAAAAAAAGATGATGGGAACAACGATGGTCTCTCTCTTTTTTCAGGGTAATCGCGCCTATGTCACGAGCATTGGGGATTCGCGCGTTTACCGTATTGTCAAGGACTCGGTACAGCAGCTCACTCATGATCATTCTTGGGTGGAAGAACGCGTGCGCGAGGGTGTGCTCACGGAAGAGGAAGCAAAAGTTCATGCCAAACGCCACATGGTGACGCGAACATTGGGAGGAAAACCAAGCGTCGCCGTCGATATCGAATCCCTTCAAGTGTACCCCGGCGATCGCTTCTTGCTCTGCAGCGACGGTCTTTCCAATGTTGTCGACGAAGCCGGTCTTGTCGAGTGTGCCACGCAGATCGATCTCACCCATGCCTGTCGTGAGCTCATACGCCTCGCAAAGGACAATGATGCGCGGGATAACATCACCGCTGTGCTCGTGGAAGTCGCCGGTGAGTGCGAAGTTGACGTTGTTGAAGACAATCTCCCACCACGTCCTGACGACACGTTGATTTAATCGAGCTTGCTTCCCGGGCATTCGTATTCTGGAGGTCTTTCCTATGAACGCGTCATGGAACTCATCGACTTCGCGAAGCGCAGCGATCTCCTGGTACGCCTTCTCATCCTGAGAACAAAACGTTGACACCTGGGTATTTCAAAACACCCACAACATCGTTAACCCTTTGATAAAACACGTTTTTCATCCTTCCCCAATGTGGTATGAACCTTGCTACATTATATATACAGCTGAAACGGACGCTCTCAGATGCCGGCAATGCTCGTGATGTTCATCATTGCCTTGGGATTGGTCTCAACGCTTCGTCCGTGTTACCATCGTTATAAAAGCCGACGTTCACAGGGGAGGTTGCCATGATCATTGACGAACAATCAGCGGATACATTGTGTGTCCCGCCGGAGGTCGAACTCCGACATTGGAAGCTCAAGCGGCCGTTGCACACGACATCGAAGTCAACCCTCTTTCTCGCCGAAAATCAGCACGGCGAAAAAGCGACGATCACGTTTCTTGATCGTGAGCGCTTGATCGGCCGATACACGATGCTGCTATTGGCCGACGGCAGAACGCACGACGAAGCCGAACGCGAGGCGGCCCTCTGGGCTGAGAAGCAACAGCGGCTCTTTCAAGAACGTTTCGATCGGATCAAGGGGCTTCATCATTCGAACGTGGCTGAGTGTTTTGAAATCGGCACTGATCCTCAACGACAAAAAATCGCGGTCGTTTCGGAGTATGTTCCAGGAACTGATCTCTTCATGGCAACCCGCGGGCTAACGCCACTTCAACATCTTCCGCTCTTTGTCATGGTCCTTCAAGGATTAGAATACATCCACAGCAACGGACTTCTCCATTTGAACATCAAACCGAAACGGATCCGCGCCGATATCGAAAGCGAGCCCCCGATCGTGAAATTTACGGATTTCGGATTTGCTCTCCCAAGAGAAGGGCACGAAGGAGATTACACTGGAACCGCCCTGTACATGGCGCCGGAAGTCGTCATGAATGAACGCGCTCGGATCGACGAACGCGCCGATCTCTATTCACTGGCGGCAACGATGTATTATTGTATTTCCCGGCATCAGCTGTTTCACCACCGTAGCCGAGCTGACCGTGATCGGCACAAACTGCAGAATCTCGTTCGTCGGGAAGGCCCTGTTCCACCGGCTTCCCATTACTGCAAAGATATTCCCGCAGAGCTCGATCAGCTGCTCCTCGAGCTCCTAGAACCGAATCCCGATGACCGCAAATATCGTTCGGCCGGCGCCGTGCTGGAGTTCATCATCGAGACCTGGCCGAAAGAGAGCGAGCAGATGAACTTTGAAGTCTCGACCTTGTTCAGCAAAGAATAATTCGAGGAAGCGATGAACAAGGCGCCTCATCGATTGATTTCACCCAAGCCAAATGACCTGATTGACGGTCATCTGATCGTCACTCCTGCGATCGCGCGCGGAGCAAGTGGCGTTGTCCACGAAGCCATTGATCCGCATGGTCGACGTTGTGCCCTTAAGATTCTTGATCGCGAAAGCATCATAAAACGTCACAAAGAGGGATATCAATTTCAACATCAGAGCCCTGACGAGGAGGAGAAAGAAGGGCGTGCCTTGTATGAAAAAATGGTGCTTCATTTCAAGGAAGAGTATCAAATCCTCATCGGGCTCTCTCATCTGAACGTTGCGCAAGCGTATCATTTCGGATGTGTCGACGGTCATTTCTATTTCACAACCGAATTCATCGAGGGGAAACCCATCTCTCGCTACGCTTGGCGCCAAAAACCGCTCGACATGATTCCCCTGTTTCTCCAAGCCCTCGAAGGACTTGATTTTATTCATCGCAATAATCTTCTGCACCTGGATCTCAAGCCAGAGAACGTTCTCGTTCAGGAAATGAGCGGCCAAGCGCACGTCAAAATCATCGATTTTGGACTCGCTCTCAAGCCTTCGGCCTATGGCGGGAAAATGCGCGGGACGACCTATTACATGGCGCCCGAGATTATTGTGAACGAAGGCAAACCGATCGACGAACGGACAGATCTCTTTTCGTTCGGCGCATTGATGTATTTTTGCATGACGTGGGGACGGCTGCCTTTTCCGCGAACGACCTCGCGTAATAAAGAAGCACTTCGTCAATTGGTTCAGAAAGAAAAACTCCTTCGCTTGCCGTCCGCTCACCACCTGCTTCACCCAGAATTCGTTCCACCATTTTTGGATATTATCGTTGCGAGGCTGCTGGAGAGAGACCCTGAGCATCGCATTTTCTTGAGCAGCCGCGCGGTTATCAACGCATTAAAGACGCACGAGCCGGAACGATTTCGAGAAGAGCGTGATCATCGCAGCGCCTATCTCATTCCGAAAGGGAACAAACACATTGGTCGAGAAGAAGAACAAACCAAACTCTTTGGACTGCTCGACGGACTTCTTCAGAATTCAGCGAAACAGCCGCCGATGGTGATGATTGAAGGTGCGTCGGGACTC
>JACQOX010000061.1 GCA_016202335.1 Deltaproteobacteria bacterium | reverse complement strand
CTTTCACGCGGATGATCGAGCCCTGTGAAGAGAGGATGGGCCATTCTTCTTTCCACAGGCCAGCGGATTTTATTTCGCCGAGATTGGCGGTAAGGATTTTTTGGAGTTGATGAAACATGAATCCTCTTCAAGGTCTTAACAAGATTTTCCCAACTTGAATTTCCTTGGCGGTCAACAACTTCATCGCCTCATCGATCCCTGCCAGCGAAAATTCATGCGTCACCACCCGACGCACATCGAGCTTTCCAGAAGCGATAAGCGATTTCATGACATCCCAGGTTTCAAACATGCGACGACCGTAAATTGCGTGCATGGTGATCCCTTTAAAAATAATTTCATTGGCAACATCGATTTCCATGGACTTTGACGGCACCCCAAAAAACGTGAACGTTCCACCGCTCCGCACCACGGCCAACCCGTCATGAATCGCTTTGGGCGAACCGCTCATCTCGAGCACCACATCGACACCGAGGCCATCGGTGATTTCTGCAATGCGTTTCCGCGGATCAACACTGCGCACGTCGATCACATGATCGGGATGATAGGATCGCATGAGTTCCAAGCGAAACGGCTGCATGCCGCAGGCGATAACCGTCTTGGCGCCCATGGCGCGCGCCACAGCCACGGCAAAAACGCCGATGGGGCCGTCACCGAAAATCGCAACGCTTTTCCCCGCGACGTTGCTCTCGTCGACCGTATACACGGCATTTCCCAGCGGCTCTTGAATCGACGCCACTTCCCAGGGAAGCGTGGGATCATTTTTCACACAGCAGATTTCAGGAATTTCCAAGTACTCGGCAAAACCGCCAGGGCGATCGATGCCCACGACTTTGAGGTTCTTGCACAGATGCATCTGCCCGTTGCGGCACTGATGACAGGTCTCACAGGGGATGTGCGTTTCAATGGAGACGTGGTCTCCCACCGCAACGCGGCGAACGTTTTTGCCAATCTCCGTAACGATCCCGGCACATTCATGGCCAAAAATGAGCGGTGGTTTGATGCGCGAGGCTGCCCAGTTATCCCAATTATAGATATGTACGTCAGTGCCACAGATCGAAGCAGCCTTGATGTTCACGAGGACGCTGGAATCGCTGACCTTTGGAATCGGGGCATCGATGATCTGCGCTCCGGATGCTGCTTTCGTCTTACAGAGTGCGCGCACATTACCCCCAAAACGTTTTCGTCATTTGATATAAATCTTCATTCACCGTCCTGATGCCACTCGCAACCTCCGTGAGCGGCACTTCCACAATCTCCTGCCCCTTGAGCGCCACCAAGACTCCGGATCGCCCAGCGTGCACCGCATCCATCGCCGCCACACCATAACGCGTCGCCAGCACGCGGTCATGAGCCGTCGGCGTGCCGCCGCGCTGCACGTGGCCAAGCACCGTCACTCGCGTCTCATACCCCGTGCGTTTTTCGATCTCCTTGGCCAGCACGTCACCAACACCGCCAAGTTGAACGTGCCCAAAATCATCAAGCCTCTGCGAAGAGAGGACTTCTTTCTCTCTCTGACCTTCCTTAATCTTGGCACCTTCGGCAACCACGATGATGCTAAAGAAAATGCCCTGATCGTGACGGCGTTCAACCATGGCGCAGACTTCGTCCAAGTCGATCGGCTTTTCCGGAATGAGGATCGCGTCCGCACCGCCAGCAAGTCCTGCGTACGTCGCGATCCAACCGGCATGACGTCCCATGACTTCGCAGACGAGCACGCGGTCGTGGGATTCTGCCGTCGAATGCAGGCGGTCGATGGCTTCTGTGGCAATCTGCACCGCAGTATCAAATCCAAAGGTGACGTCCGTGCCCATGAGGTCGTTGTCGATCGTCTTGGGAACACCGACAATGTTGAAACCATCTTGGGACATCTTCTGCGCCGTGCCGAGCGTATCTTCACCGCCGATGGCGATCAGGGCGTCGAGGTTCAATTCCCGAAAATTGGCATAGGCCTTTTCTTGGCTCTCTTTATTTTTATAAATGTTGGTGCGAGAAGTTCCCAAAATGGTTCCACCGCGCGGCAAAAGCCCACTGACTGCAGGTCTGGTCAATTGAACGGTTTCTTTCTCCAGAAGTCCGCGCCAGCCATGCTTGATGCCAACGATATCGTACCCGCCGTGCATGATGGATCGACGGACCACGGCTCGAATGACAGCATTGAGTCCAGGGCAATCGCCCCCACCGGTCAACACTCCCACTCTCTTTTTACTTTCCATTTGTTGAACTCTCTTTCGTTGAAACTTCATGTTGCTGAAATACTGCCCAGCTCTTGAGATAATTGAGGGCCACTTGTTTTTGATAATCTTCAATTGGTTTTGTCTCTTCGTTATTGAGTTCCTGTTTGACGGTCAGATGCTGACGCAAATCTTTTTCGCGAAGACGCGGTTTTTTCTCGGATACCACCGGCGCTGTCTGAGGGACGACGACGTCAGGCGTTATTCCCAAATTTTGAATCGAGCGATGGTTGGGCGTAAAATAGCGCGCGATCGTGAGTTTGAGCCCACCACCATCTTCCAGATCAATAACCGATTGCACCGATCCCTTCCCAAAGGTCTGGGTTCCTAAAATGACCGCGCGTTTATGATCCTGAAGCGCACCAGCGACAATTTCAGAAGCCGACGCCGAACCGCCATCGACCAAGATGATCACAGGGTATGTCGGCTCGCGGCTGTCATCACCGGCTTCTTGGCGATCGATCTCACCTTTACGGCCTTCGGTCGTCACGATGACACCCTTCTTTAAGAAAAGATCTGAGACCTTGACCGCTTCATCGAGCAGCCCGCCAGGATT
>JACQOX010000060.1 GCA_016202335.1 Deltaproteobacteria bacterium | reverse complement strand
GTGCTCGACGAATGCACGCCCTATCCAGCCACCGAACCCGAAGCGCGCACGTCCATGGAGCTGTCGCTCAAGTGGGCCAAGCGTTGCCTCAACGCTCGCACTTCTGACAACGCGCTGTTTGGAATCGTCCAGGGCGGCATGCATACTCATTTACGAAAAGAATATATTGAACGGTTGAGCCGAAACTTCGATGGCTACTCCATCGGCGGCCTTTCCGTTGGTGAACCCACAGAGCTCATGTACGAAATGACCGAAGTCTGCACCGCACATTTGCCCGAAGACAAGCCGCGCTACTTGATGGGCGTCGGAACTCCCGAGAATATCGTGGAAGCCATCGATCGCGGTGTGGACATGTTCGACTGCGTCCTTCCCACCCGCAACGCGCGCAATGGTTATCTCTTCACGTCTGTCGGCGAGGTGAAAATCTTGAACGCCAAATACGCAGATGACCCACGTCCACTCGACGAAAACTGTGAGTGCTATACCTGCAAAAATTATAGCCGCGCCTATCTTCGCCATCTTGCACAGGCCGGTGAAATTCTTTCTGCACGCCTGGGCACAATTCATAATTTACATTTCTACCTTGACTTGTTACGTCGAGCGCGGTTTTCGCTCGAAACTAATTGTTACCCAGATTTTAAAACATCATTTTTAGCCAAGCGAGGTTCCTCATGTTGTTAAGCGCTCTGATCTCCACTGCTCATGCCGCCGATGGCGCCCCTGCTGGACCGCAAAGCATCTTCACCTCCATGCTGCCGCTCGTCATCATCTTTGGTATCTTTTACCTCTTGATGATCCGTCCGCAGCAGAAGCAGCAAAAAAAGCACCGTGAAATGCTGGGGCAACTCTCCAAAGGCGATCGCGTGATCATGCGCAGCGGCATGCACGGCACGGTCCATGGCATCGCCGACAATGTCCTCACCATCGAAATCGCCGAAAATGTACGCGTCAAATTCACCCGCGACGCCGTCGCCTCCGTTGAAAAGACCTCCTAACTATGCAGATGCCAAAAGAGTGGAAGTGGAAGTTCTGGTTATTCTTGGGACTGACGGTTCTCTCCGTCTACCTGCTCGTTCCAACCTTCGCCGGATTTCAGGCGCTTCGCGAAGAAGCAGAAACCAAAAATGAAAAAGTTCCGTGGTACGTCGACCTCTTTCCGGACAAAGGCATCAATCTTGGTCTGGATTTGCGCGGCGGCATCTACATGGAATTCGAAGTCGAGCTCGCTCGGGCGATTGAAAATAAGATCGATGTGATTCTCGACGGCATTCGTTACGATCTGAAAAATAAGAATATCCCATTCGCTTCGGCTGAACAAAATCGGAAAGAAAAGACCATCGTCATCATCGCTGCCGATGACGCTCAACTTCGTAACATCGAAAATGTTGTTGCTGAGAATTATAAAGATACCTTGGTCCGCAAAGCTGGCGGCGAAGCCCTGCACGCCATTTTCACCTTAGACGCAAAATACCTCGATTATTTAAAAGACCAGATCTCAAAACAAGCTCTGGAAAAAGTCCGCAACCGCATCGATCGCTACGGCGTGTCCGAGCCATCGATTCAGCGCTTGGGATCCAATCGCATTGCTGTCGAACTCCCCGGCATTAAAAATCCGGAACGCGCGGTGACTCTCATCAAAAAAGCTGGCCAATTGGAATTCAAGATCGTCGATGACACCGTTGCATCTACAGATTTTGCGACGATGCTCGCCACCGCCCGCGAAACAGCCGGTATCGCCCAAAACGACTATTCCGTCGAAACGGCTCGCAAACTGACTGAACTGTTGACCGACAAGTTGCCCGCTGAAACGGAAATCGCCTTTGAAACCCGCTTCGATCCCATTGCAAAAAAAATCGTCGGCGGAACACCCTATGTTCTCAAGCGTAAGGTTGAAGTCAGCGGAGAAATGCTCAAAAACGCCCAGACCAATGTGCAGAACAATGAACCCTACGTCAGCCTGACATTTGATCCTCAAGGAGCTGAACGCTTTGGCGAAACCACTAAAACCAATGTCGGCAAGCGCATGGCCATCGTGCTCGACGGGGTTGTCATGTCGTCCCCGGTCATTCGCGAAGCCATCCTGGGTGGCCAAGCCCAGATCACCTTGGGATACGGCGCCTATAAAGATCTGCTCAAAGAAGCCGAAGATCTCGTGCTCGTCTTGCAAGAAGGCGCCCTGCCCGCGCAACTCACGGAAGCCACGAAAACGGTCGTGGGCCCAACGCTCGGCGCAGATTCAATCCGCGAAGGCGTCATGGCCACCTTGGTCGGAGGCCTGATCGTCGGCCTCTTCATGCTCATCTATTATAAAGGCTCGGGGCTCTTAGCCAACGCCGCGCTCTTTTTCAACTTCCTGTTTATCCTGGCGGCATTGGCGCTCTTTCAGGCAACCCTTACCCTTCCTGGCATTGCAGGCATTGCGCTTACGCTTGGTATGGCCGTCGACGCCAACATCCTGATCTTCGAACGCATCCGTGAAGAACTGCGCGCCGGGAAACGCGCTCGCCAGGCCATCGAAGCCGGTTACCACAACGCCATGCGCACCATCATCGATTCCAATGTCACGACGCTCATTTCCGGCATCGTGCTGTATCAATTTGGCACTGGCCCCATTAAAGGCTTTGCCGTCACGCTCATCATCGGCCTCACCATCAGCATGTATACGGCCTGTGTTTGCACGCGGATGGTCTATGAGTATCTGCTCGTGAAGCGCCAAATGACAAAGGTGAGCGTATGAAATTCAATTTTCCCTTCATTAAATTCCAAACTCCGTTTCTGTTGGTTTCAGTGCTCGCCATGGCGGCATCCCTTTTCATGGTCTTCACCAAAGGGTTTAATTACGGCATCGATTTCGAAGGCGGCGCAAAACTGGAATATCAATTTAAACAAAACGTCTCAGAGGACGATGTCCGAAGAGCCCTGTCAGATCTCAATTTGGGAGAGATGAGCATCGTTCGATTCGGATCCCCAGAAGAACAACGCTTGAGCATCAAGGTCAAATTGCCTGAGCAACATGCCGATCTGGGTCAACAATTGACGTCAGCTCTGGAGAAGAAATTCGGCCAAGGCAATCTGATGCTCGAACGCGAGGAAACCGTGGGACCACGCGTCGGCAAGGAACTGCGCAAAAAAGCCTGGTTGACAATATTATTCTCGTGGGTGCTGATGCTGATCTACATCGGCTATCGCTTCGATTTTCTCTTTGCCCCCGGCGCCGTGATCGCCCTGATCCACGACGTGCTCATC
>JACQOX010000059.1 GCA_016202335.1 Deltaproteobacteria bacterium | reverse complement strand
ACCTTTGGCTCCATCACCGCCACAGCCTTTTGGACTTCAAGCCGTTTCCCGAGATAGGCTCCTGTGATCTGAGCCAAAAAATAGGAACAGGCCATGAGCATCAAGAGGTGAAAAACCCACGAAAATTGGCGAAACCAACCCCCCATTGTTTACTCCCGTGAACGCATTATACATATCCGTCAAGAGGACGAAATTGAAAAATCATGGATCAGATGGCATCGTGATGTGGCAGCGCAAAGACAAATCGCGCACCGCCTTCAGGGACGCGTTCCGCCCAGATGTGGCCATGATGCAGCTCCACAAATTGGCGAGCCAGCGCGAGCCCAAGCCCGGTTCCTCCGTAAGAACGGGTCATGGAGCTGTCGACCTGATAGAAGGCTTCGAAGAGGTGATCGAGATTATTTTCTGGTAATCCAATGCCATTGTCGGTCACCGAAAAAATCCAACCACCGCGAGAAGATGGAAATTTCCACTCTGCCTCAAAAAATGCTCGAAGATGAATATTGCCACCTTCGGGTGTGAACTTGACCGCATTGGAAAGCAGGTTGAGACACACCTGGGCGATTTTTTGTTCGTCGGCGTAAAGATCGGGGCCGTCTTCGATGTCCAGTTTCACCGACAAATGTTTTCGTTGCATGAGCGACGACACCAGCCGATGCACACGCGTCAACAACGCATGAACGCGGATCGGGCGAACATCGAGCGTCATCTTGCCGGCATCGGCCTTGGACAGATCCAAGAGACTATTGATGAGGCCGAGTAGATTATTTCCGTTATGCAAAATTTCCTGAATGGATTCCTTTTGTTCTTCGGTCATGACCCCCATCACGCCTTCGATCAGGAGTTCTGAAAAACCGATGATGGCCGTGAGAGGCGTGCGCAGTTCGTGGCTCATCGTTGCCAAGAAATCGGATTTTACACGATTGGCCTCCACCAAGCGCTCATTGGCCCGGCGAAGTTTCTCAATCAACAGGGCTGCTTCGAGGGTGAGCCCGGCCTGATTGGCAAAGGATTCCAGGCGTTGCACCGTCCCCTCTTCCACAAAATCCCGATCGACAAATCCAATAAACGCCCCGAGCGCATTTTTCTCCACGATGATCGGCACCGCGATCATGCGTTTATCCCCAAGGGCCTTCTCAATCTTTTGAGCAACGCTCGGCTCCAAGAGATGTTCAAAGCCTGTCATCGCGTCACGAAAATTTCTGCGATAGGCGATCCGCCGCTCTTGAATGGTCTGCACCACAGAATTTTCAAACAGCTCCCGAGGAAGTTCTCGTCTTTCGTCATGGAGACCATAAAGCAAAAGCTTTGGTTCTGCATCCGTCCTTTCAATGTGGAGCATGAACACGGATGTAAATCCGAGTCCTTCTAAAACACCGGAGAGAATACGATCCACGACCTTACGGTAATCCAGCGTGCTCCGAATGGTGGAGCTCATGCGCGAAAGCGCCGCCAATTCTTTATTGCGCGCTTCCAGCTCGCATTCGCGTTTCTTGGAAAAAAAACTGGCGATCTTCACCGCGTAAATCGTGACCGCGAAGAAAGCGCTGGCAAAGAGAAAATGATAGAAGGGCGTGTGCGGATGAAGCGGTAGCTTGTCGCCGTAATTCAAGATGAGCGGAGGAATCACGCCCTGCACGCAGAGCACCAAAAAAGCACCGTAACAGAGCATGGCCCACACCGCGATAAAAGCAGCGAGGATGTAATTGTAGAACACGCCGGCAGCGAAGACGTAATAGATGTAGAGCGTAAAATAATCGCTGTACGGTCCGCCCGTCAGGTAGATGACCGTGGTCATGGCGACGAGATCGGCCACGAGCTCGACGACGAAAGAAAGCAACACGAGTTGGTGTCGCATTCTTTTTGAAAAACCAATCAAGCCTGCGAGAAAACAGACCGAAATGATCAGCGAAATGGCTGACGTCTGAGCAAGGACGTCATGGTAAAAATAGAGATAAAAAGCCCAAAAGGCGATAAACACAGCCAGACGCAGCTTAACGACAAAAGCATGGCGCTCGCGGTATTCAGGGAGCGTCCATTTGGCGAGTTCCTCGAGTCGGATCATAGGATGGTTTTATCGGGGTAACAAAGGATCGGGCGTAAAGCAACGTTATTGACATTTACCCCTGCTCTCTCGTAAAGGAGCCGCCTTCAAAAGGAGAATTTATGGCGCGCGTCACCATCGAAGACTGTCTGGATTTTGTGGAAAACCGATTTGGACTCGTTCATCTGGCTTCCGGCCGAACCAAGCAAATTTATCGCGGTTCGCGGCCTCTCATCAGCTGCAAAAACCGTGAGGTCGTCACATCGCTCCGCGAAATCGCCGACGGCAAAGTGCAGTTTGAAGCTGTCGAAAAAGCTCCCGAACCTAAGAAAACAGTGCGACGCAAGGCAAAGCAGTAACGCAGCAGATGGGTTTTTATGGACAGCGCGCCTTAAGCCGGGATGGTGGAATGGCAGACACGGTAGACTCAAAATCTGCTGAGCGCAAGCTCATGAGGGTTCGACCCCCTCTCCCGGTACACTTGAATTGAGGTCGAGGAGAAGCAAGCAGAACGAGGCAGTCCGAGGAGGCCGACTGAGGCGTACAAAGAAGTACGCCGCAGGGAGCGCCGACGAGGGCAACGAAGTTATGCGCAGCTTATCGTCGACCGATCCAGGCCGAAGTAGCTCAGGGGTAGAGCAACTGATTCGTAATCAGTAGGTCAGGGGTTCAATTCCCCTCTTCGGCTCCAAAGGCCATGCGCATGCATGGCCTTTTCATTTTCATACTTGATTCAATACACTCCACTGCTGGCCGAAAATCATCCACATCGATTTCATAAACCCTCTGAATCCCATGTCCTGATTTCGGCATGATCCCTGCAATGTCAATTGACACAACATGGAGGGATCTTTATGGGAAATCTTGATCGCGAGGAAATCATGCAACAGGTCAATCACCGCATCGGCATCGCCTGGGAACAGTTCGAGGGACAGTTCAAATTGATTGCCGAACTGCTTCAATCCGGCCTTGAACGCTTGGAACGAAGGATTGATTCCGTTGAAACCAAACTCACAAAAGACATTGAGTTCACCCAACAGGTCATTCGAACCGTCAATGACAACCTGACAGAGCGGATCAATCAGCTCGATGAAAAAATAGACAGTGTCGACACAAAAATGGACGCGATGAACCACAATCTTTCCGCGCAGATCCGCGAAAACCGCATGGCCATCGGTCGATTGGAATCACGCTTTGATGAGCTTGACCAGCGCACCTCAAGAAATGAACGGCAGATCTTGAAAATTCAAAACACCGCCGATCTTGGCTGAGTTCAATCAGATTCGTCTTTATCTTCCAACCCTTCCAAAACACGCACCAGCTCTAACCCAACGGGGACATAGGGAAGCTCCGCGTCATGTTGCTGTAATTCTGAAAGCATCCTGTGCTTCGCAACCACACCGGTTACCTGCACGGAATCCCATTCCTTATCTCGCACAACCGATAATCTCCTCCCAGCAACACTGGAAATGAATCTTTCCTTCTCCTCAGCAGGGAATTTTCCATCGTTGAAAGAAACACGGAGCCCTGTTTTCATTCTACTTCGTGGGTTGACCGAATGATGCGTCGTCATCTCCACCATAAGCATTGCACTCTTCCACATTAAACGAGCTGCAACAAAAGAACCGGAATCGAAAGGTTTCTGATCATCGAAACACGTATCGAAACACGTATTGAGATCAATCTCATATGAACGTCCGCGTTCCGAAAAACCTTCAAAATGGAGATGAGCAGCAGAACCCAATGCCTCCCGATTAAGCTCCGTATTCCTCCATACAACGTCCCGTGAACTTCTTGATCTCACGCCAGCAAAGACATCTATCGGCAGGGTAGCGTTATCGTTAATCATGTAAGGAGAATTTGGTCTAAGGGCATGACCTTTGTCGCGCATTTCCCTTAAAAGATTCCCTGCTGCGCGGGAGACAAAACAATGAAATCCAACAATATTTTCTCCCATAGGTGCCACGTGAATGACTGTGGGACTTTGAGAGACCACATGGGGAACAGCAACCCCAAAAGGCGTCATCTGCACCGCATTCAAAATGCTGGGGAGTGCTGGGACGAACGAACTTCCTGGAACCATGAGGGTTATCATATTTTTTTCCTCTTTCTTTGCCTTACATCGAAAACAGTTCGATCAGCCGCCTTGGCGCCAAAGGATTGGCTTCGGATTCACCGCGGCAGGCGTACCAGCATTTGGTACAGGCCGGCTTCTTGACCTTGGTAGTTTCATATTCAGTAAAGTGCGACACACGCGGCAGTTCCGAACACTGCTGAACGTAGCCGTCGGGCGTCACCTGCATCCACAGCTTCCCGGCATGGCAGTTGCCGATGCCGCCGTTTTGAAAATAAACCGGAATGTTATCCAGATAAAAATCAGAGTTGCGGATGTTGCCGAGCGTCCGTTTGAGTTTTTTAATTTCTCCGACCACGCGCCTCAGTTCTTCAAAGCGTCCCGGTCGCACCATAAATTCGTTCAGATCTTTTTTGAGCGTGCAGTAGGCAGAATAGGAAACATAGATGCCCCATTCCTTGGCTTTATGTGCGATGGGGATGATGTGGTCCAAGTTCGATTCCATGATCACGGTATTGAGGGCGATTTTATAACATTTTTGGGCGAGCTTCGGCAACGTCGCTTCGATGTGTTCATACAACCCTTCGATCTTGCGATTTTCGCTGTGGCGATTTCCAATGTAATCGAGCGACACGCTGATTTGATTCACCCCCGCTTTCACCAACTTTTCAGCCGAATTTTCATTGAGCAGCGCACCGTTGGTGATGATCTGGAGAAAGTGGCAGTAGGGCCGAAGGTCTTTTAAAAGCGTGTCGTAATGACGTCGAAGCAGTGGTTCCCCGCCCGAAACCGCGACCACGAGTGGGCGAAATTTTTTCACTACAGCACTGTAGTCCGTCATTTCATTGGGAGACTCGACCTGCCAGCATGCGCAAAAGCTGCATTTGGCGTTACAGTGCTTGGTGAATTCGATATTGAGCAGTTTGGGGCGTTTCTGAAGTTTGCAGCGAAGAAAATAATAGATTCCGCGAAGCTTTGGGGGATTGCGATGGTCCTCAAGCGTATAGTCCATGGAGTTCCTCCGAGTGAAGAGGCGCGTGCCTATCACAGGTTTGTTTCACACGTCAATCACGACCAAAAAAGTCGAATCATTCCCTTAATATCCTTTACTTTTTCGCATGATATTTGATATCCGCGAGCCGAATGAAAAGCGCCGCTATCCTCTATGTTCCTTCCGATACTCCTGAGGCCATGGTCCTCTCGACTCGGTTTATCGCCGGCGTCCCCCTCATCATTCGGGGACTGATGACGCTCGCGGGCACTGGCATCGGACGCGTCACGCTGCTCGTCGCCAAGTCCCAGCGAGAACCGATGGAAGCCTTTTTGACCCGCTACAGCAAACAGCGGCTTCCTGGCATTGATATTCTGGTCTATGACGAACCTTACCGCTTAAGCCCGAAATTGGTGGCGAAATTGCTCGATCTCGTCGACGAGCGGTTCTTCTTTATTAATGCCAATCTGCTGTTCGATAAAGAATTCTTCAAGGCCATCAAGAGCTTCTCGGCCCGCGGGCCGGAAATGGTCGTCTGCCACGACGGCGCACACCCCCTGCCCTTTTTCGCCGTCACCAAGGCCTCGCTCAAACTGCTCATCCCGTTTACGACAGAAGAACCGCGGTCCATGGAAAGCTCCATCAATTATCTCCTTTCCGAGCTGCATCATCACCAGGTGCAGAAACCGGCCAAGGCCCAGACCTTTCTTCTCACCGACCTGCGTCACCGAGCAGTGGCCGAAAAATTCCTGACGGAAATGATCCGCCTCGCCACCGGCGGCCCAATCGCGCGTTTCTTGAATAAGCGGATTTCCCTCCCCATCAGCATGGTGCTGTCCAAGCTGTGGATCAGCCCCAACGCCATCACCTGTTTCAACATGCTTCTCGGTGCGCTCTCCGGCGTCCTGATCGCCGACGGCAAAGATTATTTCATCATCTTGATGGGTGCCACGCTGTTCCAGATGGCCTCGGTCATCGATGGCTGTGACGGTGAAGTGGCAAAACTGACATTCCGTTCCACCAAATTCGGAGAATACATCGACACCATCAGCGACAACCTTTCGCTGGTGAGCCTCCTGGCCGGTATCATCGGCGGCTCCTGGCGCCATTCTCATTCCGAAGTGGGCTTTATCGTCGGCGGCATCTGGGTGGTCCTCACGCTCATCGTTTTGGGGCTGATCATCACTATGCTCCGCCGTTACAGCGATTCGGGAAGCCTTGCGGTCTTCGAGCGAGAAATACTGGAACAATATTACCGCGTCGCACATCCCGTCGTCCGTTGGTTCATTAGTTTTGGCCGTTATCTGCTCAAGAAAGACGTGATGTCCTTTTCGGTTTTTGCCTTTGCCCTCTTCGGGGTCATGTATTGGTGGCTTTACGCTGCTGTCATCGTCACTGCCTTTGGAGCTGTCATCCTCACCATGATGTCCATCCGCGATTCCCGCATGCCACTTTCGGAGCGGCATGAAATTTTACACGCACATCAAGCACCAAAGACGTCATGAAAATACCTGAAACCAAAAAAGTCGTAGTCTTTGATCTCGACGGCACGCTCATCGATTCGATGGAAGACTTCGCGGACGTAGCATCCAACGTCATGCCACGCTTTTATCCCGTGAGCCGCGAAACAGCGCGACAGATGTACCTCGATACCTCGGGGAAGCCATTTCACCATCAATTGGAAACCCTCTTCCCCGGGCATCCTTCAAATGCCGATGCTGCGAAAGCATTTGAGAAAGAGAAAAAAAATAACTATCTCGACAAACAGCTCTTCCAGGGCGCTCGCGAAATGATCAGCCACCTGCGTTCCAAAAACATTAAAGTGGTTGTGTCGTCGAATAATTTCCAGGCACTGGTCGATCAAATCCTCGATGTCCGCGGGATTGAGTGCGACTTGGTGTTGGGCTACCAACCCAACTTTGAAAAGGGTGAACCCCATTTTTGCAAAATCACGGAAACGCTTCAGGCTGAGCGCAGTGAAATCACTTTTGTCGGCGATTCTCTGCACGACGCCGAACGCGCCCAAGCTGCGGGGATCGACTTCATCGGCAAAGAAGGAACTTTTTCGAGCTCTGATTTTCAGCGGCGCTTTCCTAGAGTGCAGGTCATTTCGGACCTCACCGAGTTAACCTCACTTTTTTAAACCTATGATTGTCGTCACCCTCGCCGCCGGTCTGGGCAATCGCCTGGGACCTTTAACTACCGATATCCCCAAGGCCCTGGTCCAAGTCGCGGGTCGAGAATTAATCCTTCACCTGGCGTCATTTTTGGATTCTCCCCGAGTGTCGAAGTGGATCATCGTGGCCGGCTACCAGGCCGATCGCCTGGCCACCTTTGTCCGAGAGCATCGTCTGCCCGCAGAGGTCATTCTCAATTCTCATTACCGCGACGGCAGCATCCGGTCCATTGAAGCTGCGCTACCTCATCTGGATGACGACTTTTTGGTGACAAACGTGGATCACATCTATCCCAAGCGGATGTTTGATGCGCTCGTGCAGAACAACCATGCCCTTCAGGCGATCTGCGATTTTGACCGCATGCTCGGCGAAGACGATATGAAAGTGGCGCTCCATTCCAATGGAACGCTCAAGGCCATCCATAAAAAACTTCCGACCTGGGATGCCGGCTACATCGGCATGACCATGGTCAAAAAAACAGGCCTTGCCCGCTATAAAGAAGCCGTACACCAAACGCGCAGACAGTTTGGCGATGCCGCTCCCGTGGAATGGGCGCTCGGCCTGCTCGCCGAGCACAACACCGGCGTCGGCATCTGCGACGCATCGGGCTTCGGATGGTTGGAAGTCGATACTCCTGAAGATCGGATGCACGCCGAAGCCAAACTAAACCTTACGGGGAAGGTGCTTCCATGAAACGCCGCTTATTTTCAGCGGCCAATGGTGTGTTTGCGTTGAGCGGCATCATCCTTTTCGCCTTTGTCGTCAGAAGCGTTGGTCTCGCGGTCATCTGGCAAAATATTCTCGCGGTGCGCTGGGCGTTTCTGGCGGTGCTCGCCATCAGCGCCATCTGGTATATCCTCTACGCCGAAGGCTGGCGCCTCTTTTTGAAAGACTCCCAGGATCACATCGGTCTCCTGGATCTTTTTCGGATCAAGATCATCGGCGAAGCGATCAATACGCTCACGCCGGTCAATTTCATCGGCGGCGATCCGCTTCGCATCTATCTCCTCAAGAAGCACGGCGTTCCGGTGGCCGAAGGAGCTGCGTCAGTCGTCGTCGACCGCACCGTGCACATTTTGGCCAGCATGATCATTCTGCTGTTCGGACTCACCATCACCTTCTTAAACGTCGATCGTTTCGCTTCAAACGTCCGCTACGGCATTCCGGCAGTCGCGATCGCAACCATTCTGTTCATTATTTTTATTCTGATTCATCAACGTCGTGGTTTTTTTGGCCCATTAATGACGCTCTGTAAAAAACTCAGAATCAAAAAAGAGTTCTCGGAAAAGACGATCGCTAAATTTGTAGAACTCGACAGCCACATTGCCGATTTTTATAACTCCAACCATCGTGGATTTTTGCTCTGTCTGGGCTACAATCTTGCGGGAAGAATCTTGGGCATCATTGAAATCTATGTCGTCGGCCATGCGGTCGTCGTCAACTTTACTTGGTACGCTGCCATCGTGCTCTGCACGCTGGCGCCCGTCGTCAATACAATTTTTACCTTCATTCCTGGGGCCATCGGCGTCATGGAAGGAGCCTTTAGCGGTGTAAGTTATCTCTTGGGATTTGATCCTGCTACCGGCATGACGATTCAAATCATCAAACGCATTCGTTCCTTTGCCTGGGTGGGTGTCGGACTCATTTTTCTGGGATTTCAGGGGACGCGAAAAGTTTTAGAAGAAGATGTGATT
>JACQOX010000057.1 GCA_016202335.1 Deltaproteobacteria bacterium | reverse complement strand
TTCGAAGGCGAGGAACCCGAAGGCGGCATGGCCACCACGGTGAGTGGCTTGGCTTCGATCTATTTGATCTCCATCGATGCTCACGAAGATTTTGATATTGAAGATGAAAAGAGCGCAAACGTTGAGCAGCGCACGGAATTCATGCAGGTGAGGCGGCACATGCGCGATGCCATCGGTGCCCTCCCGGAAAAAGAAAAGCAGTTGGTCATCATGTATTATTTCCAAAATAAGACGCTGGAAGAAATCGGCGAACGCATGGGACTTTCCAAATCCTGGACCTCCCGTCTTCACGCCAGAGCCTTGGCGCTCCTGTTCAAACGCATCAAGGTCAATTCCCAAGATCAGAACGGCGAAGGGGGAGAGGAGCAGGCATGAGCGTCGAATCCCTCGCTGGAAAACTGAGTACGGAAGCCATGTCCAAACTGACGGAGAAGGTGACTCCGCAGTCAGGGGATACACCCGGTTCGTCCTTCAAAGACATCCTGCAGTCCACTCAAGACGATGGAACGGATTTTGCGAAAATGCTCAATATGGACAACACCGACGCCTCTCCCATGCGGCAGATGAACTCACTGTCAGCCAATATGGTGGACTATCATCCCGCACAAATGCCCACCGGGGTTGGGCAGCCAGATTTTTCAAGAAAAATTATACATATGCTCTCAGATGTGAATAAAAGTCAGCAGCAGATGGGAAGCATCGTGAATCATATCCTCTACAGCGGGAAACATTTTTCCAATTCGGAACTCTTGGTCATCCAGGCCCAGATGTTTGAATACGCCCAAACCACAGAAATTACGGTGAAACTTGCAGAACACAGCATTGGATCGGTCAAGAGCGTGATGAACACGCAGGTGCAATAAGGAAAAATCATGAATGTGACGCAACGTCATCATGCATTTGTGTCTTTGGCGGTGCTGGCCGGCAAAGAGCTTTCTTCCCTCGAAGGATTTCTGGCCGAGGACGAAGCTCAAGAATGCCGGGAAGCAGCTCGCCATTTCGAAGGGCTGGAACCCGCAGAAGCGACGGAAAAAGCCAAGCATCTGCTTCGGTCGCTCCTTGCCATGGAGCGTTTTTCCGGTCTTGCGGAGATCCATCCTGCTTGGGTGCTCACAGCCTTGGCCGAGGAATCACCTCGTACGATTGGGGTGATTCTGCGCTACCTGCCTTCACGCCACGTTCGCTACATCCTGGAACACCTGCCAGAAACGGTACGGCAAAACATTCCGCAGCTTCTGGAAATTTTCTCACTGCCCACACCACTTCTCAGCATCATCAAACGACGTTTTGAGCAGCGTTTTTTGCGGTTGCCGATGTCGCGGGAACAGGGGGAGTTCGCGTTTGAACACCTCTATCTCTTGAAGCCCGAAGAGTTGCAGGCGCTTTTCTTTGATGTGGGTTTGCACGAGATGGCCATGGCCTTCTCTGGGTTATCGGCGAAAACCGTTCATACCATTTTGAATCGTCTGCCGCTGCGTGAGGCCAAACAGGTGCGCGCTCGGCTCGACGCTGTTCAGGGTTTTCCGGAAGCACTGCTCCATGAAGCGCGGTTTACGGTGATCGAAGCGAGTAGCTCGAAGCCAGGCGTGAATCAGTTTGTGACCGAAATTGGTCTGGCCGCTTTCGCGCGATCATTGGGGGAAGGCCACGATCTTTTACTCAAGCGACTGATGCTCAAGCTGCCACCGGTTTTTGGTTATGCCTTGAAGCGCGCTGCGGAAGAATGGAAAAAAGCCAGCGACGACGCGGTCATCGCCTTTCGTCAGCAGCTTGTCTTGGAACGGCTGCGCGATGCCGGCTACCGTGATTCGATGATAGATTCCCGCATCGCTGCGTGATATCATGTGCATTCGCAAGGGGGAATATGAACGCCAAAATCGTCAAAAGCGGAGAGTTTGAAAAGAAGCGTGAAGCCCAAGGGAAACCCCTGGCACCCATCGCGGCGGGAACTGCGCTTTCGTCTTCAAAAATCGTCGGCAAAAAAGTGCTGTCCGCTCAAGAAGAGGCCGATCGCATTCTGACCGATGCCGTTTCGGAAGCGACACGCCTTCGCGAAGAAGCCGGAGAGATCCTGGCTTCCTCGGAAGCGGCGCGTGAAGAGGCCCGTCGTCAGGGCTTTGCAGAAGGAAAAGAAGAGGGCCTGGCTACGGTCACGGAAGAACTCTTGAAGATCGTAGCGCTTCGCGAGGAATTTTACGCCAAAGCCGAAGGCGACATGATTTCACTCGTGATGGCCATGACGGAAAAGGTCATTGGGGATTCGATCAAAAAAAATCCGGACCTCATTCGCAAGGTGGTTGAACAGGCGCTCCTCCACACCATTGGCAGTAAAATTGTCGTGCGCGTCAGTTCTGAGGATTATCAAACCATGATGCAGGGTGAACATGAGTTTCGGAACCTCATCGATAAAACGCGCAGCCTGATCTTCCGCGAAGACGAAGCGATTTCCAAAGGTGGGTGCGTGGTGGAAACGGAAGTGGGTACCATCGACGCGCAACTGGAAACCCAGCTCGCAGCCATCAAAAAAGCCTTCGAGGTGGTGTAATGAGCGATCTCCCGGTCATCGATTTTGATCAATACCATCACCGGCTGGCCTCGGTGTCGACGTATACCATCAAAGGCAAAGTCACAGAGCTCACGGGCATTGTGGTTCGCGCGGTGGTTCCTGGAGTGCGCATCGGGGAACTCTGCTTCATCGTTCCGTATCACGGTTCGCCGCTCAAGGCCGAAGTCGTCGGATTTCGCGATCAGGAAGTGCTGCTCATGCCGCTCGGAAATCTCGAAGGCATTGGGCTTGGCAACGACGTCATACCTTCGGGACACACGCTTACCGTCGGTGTGGGCGAAGGACTCCTCGGGCGCATTTTGGACGGACTCGGTGAGCCGCTCGATAAAGAAACCCAGGGACCGCTCAAGCTTTCCGCTGAATACCCTGTGACTGCCGATCCCCCCAAAGCCCTGAAACGGCGACGGGTGACCGAGCCGATCACGGTTGGCGTCAAGGCCATCGATGCCATGCTGACCGTGGGCGAAGGCCAGCGTATCGGTTTTTTTGCGGCCGCCGGTGTGGGCAAGTCAACGCTCATCGGGATGATGGCCCGCAACTGTGAAGCCGATGTCAACGTCATCTGTCTCGTCGGAGAACGTGGTCGTGAAGTGCGCGATTTTCTGGAACAGGATCTGGGAGCAGAAGGGCTCAAACGCTCGGTGGTGATTGTCTCGACTTCCGACGAACCTTCGCTCGTGCGCCTCAAGGCTGCTTATGTGGCTACGGCGGTTGCCGAATATTTCCGCGATCAAGGAAAAAAAGTCCTGCTCATGATGGACTCGATCACGCGTTTTGCTCGAGCGCTGCGCGAAGTGGGTCTCGCTGTCGGCGAACCCCCGGCTCGTGAAGGCTATACACCTTCCGTGTTTTCGACGCTTCCCAAGCTCCTCGAGCGATCGGGAAATTCCGACAAAGGTTCGATTACCGCCTTTTACACCGTGCTTGTGGCCGGCGATGACATGAACGAACCGATTGCGGACGAGACGAGGTCGATCCTCGATGGCCATATCGTCCTTTCGCGGGCGATGGCAGCCCGCGGGCATTATCCGGCGATTGATGTTTCTGAAAGTATTTCGCGCGTGATGTCGTCGATCGTCGAGCCCGAACATCTGGAGGCGGCGCAGAAGTTGCGCGAAGTCGTGGCCAACTATGAAAAAGAACGCGATCTCATTTTAATCGGTGCTTACGAAGAAGGCAGTGATCCTAAAGTGGATTATGCCATTGAAAAGATCGAAGAGGTCAATGCCTTCCTCAAACAGCGTGTGGATGAAAAGGTTGATTTGGCGGATTCGATCGAATCCCTGAAGGGGATTTTTGAATAATTATGGCCAAACCGCGTTACCGATTAACGGCACTCCTGACCTTCCGCGAACGCATGAAAAAGCGGGCGGAAATGGAGCTCGCGCGGGCCATCAAGCGCTTGTTGGAGGAAAAAGAGACGCTCAAAAAACTGGAAGAACAACGTGAAGATATCCGCAGGCGCTGGAAAGAAGCGCGCTTGGAGATGAAGGCTGCCTGGGGTGGAGGGGTTCAAGTGGGGAAAGGGCGTGTTCACGTGAATTTCTTGCGGAAGCTCACCGAAGACGAAGAAGAGAAAAAGAAAGAGATCGAAGTGCAAAAAGGGAAGATCGAAGAGGCGGAAAAGAAGGTGGCGAGTGCGCGCCGCGATTACATCGACGCGGCCAAAGAGCTACAGATCATGGAAAAGCACCGCGAGCTGTGGGTCAAGAAAATGCAAGGCATGCTTTCGGCGCGAGAAGCGAAGAAGCTCAATGAGCTCGGGACCACGATCCATCGATTGAAAAACTGGCGCGGAGAAAAGACCGTTTTTGAGGCTTAACTATGGCCGACATTGATACCAAAAAAATAGAAGCTGCAGACGCCGCGAGGGCAGAGCAACTCCGCCCCAAGGATAAAGCCCGTCCGAAGGATGAGCCGTCGAAATTTGACCGCATCCTGGAGCAGAGTCGCAACCCCGTTCAATTTTCGACGAAAATGGCACCGCAGCAGGCAGCGACCGAATATGCCGCTCGCGAAGTCAAACGCGATCAGGGCAGGCGCGATGATCGTCGGCGCGACGATGACGATCAAGACCATAAAGGGGATTCACGGCGTCAGGACACGGGCCGCAAAGATGAAACCAAAGGCCATGAACGCGTGATCAGCAAGGAAGGCGCCAAAGAACAATCGGGTGATGGGCGGCACGGTTCAGGAGCCGGCGGGTTTACTTCCGGAAGGCGCGATATTTCCTCGCTGGCGAAAAAGCTGAACGCAAAAAACTCAGCCTTTGTGGTGGCCCAAAAGTTTGAACATCACCTGAAAGAAAGCCTCAACATGGAAGGGGCGCGTGCGCCGCGACTGGCTCAACAGATCATCAATCAGATCGTTCAGTGCGTGCGGCTGGGGCTTAATGATAAGGGCGAAAAAGAGATGGCGATCGAGCTCAAGGAAAAGATTTTCCGCGGGCTCAAACTCAAGGTGACGAGTAAAAATGGCAAAGTCGCGGTCGAATTTGCTACCCGGGATCTCCAAACAAAGGGGCTTTTTGAATCGTCTCGCGACGAGCTTCGTCAGATGCTCACCGAAAAGGGAATAGATATTGATGAGATCCTGGTGAGCTGATACACGAATCAACTATGTCAGTGACTCCCTTTCATTTGAAGTTAAAGAAAATCGACACCACGTCTGAAAAGCTCAAATCAGACCTGATGAACATCTTGTCGCGGCTCGGACAGCAAAGAAAACTCGAAAAGGCGCTCTCTCAGGCCCTCGCCGAACATCTCGGATCGTCCTCCTTCAAGATTGAAATGATGTCGGAATTGACCGGAGAAGAGTTTTGCTCCCGTCTTTCCGATCCGGCGATCATCGCCATTGCTGGTGTCGTGCCGCTCACGTCCAAGTGTTTCATCGACCTCGATGTCGCCACGGGCCTGACCATGATCGAACGGCTTTTGGGAAATCATGAAGGATCGTCCTGGGAAAAACGTCGACCAACGGAGATCGAACAAGGCGTGTTGCAATTTCTCTTGGTGGATATTTTTTCTCGGATCCACCAGCTTGAGGATTCCAAAGAAGGTTTGCAGTTGCGGTTTGAACGGTTTCTTTTTGAAGGCGAGAAAGTGCGTTCCTACCTTGATCCGCTGGAAAAAATCTTTGTCGTTGGGATTCGGCTGGTCATTGGAAAATTCCACGGTTTTGTGCGCGTGGGCCTTCCAGCTTCATTCCTGGAAGAAACCTTGCTTTCCCAAGAAGAAAATTATGAGGCAAGTCCTTCGCCTGAACGGTTGCTCCACTATCGCCATGTCCGCTTCCCGATCTGGGCCGAGGCAGGCCGAACTTCCGTGACTTCGGCAGAAGTTGCCAACCTCGATGTTGGCGATGTCGTGGTCTTTGAAGGGGAAAATAATCTGCTGACGGAGAAGGGTGTGGGCGGCAGTGTTATCTTGCGGATTGGACTTGGCAATGAAGGTGGAATTGTATCGGAAATCTCGCTCAATGGACGCACGGCCCACTGTCGATTAATTGAAGAAATGAAAGGGGTGTAGGATGGTCAAAAAAAAAGACGCTCAAGAAAAACTTCCTGAACTTGATGACTTCGATATTTACGACGAAGAAGGGGAAGAAAAATCCGAACCAAGCGAAGCGGATACCGTACATTTTGACACGCGTCGCCACGATGATCTCTTGGAAGATCCTGAAGCCATCGAAGAGTCGAAGCCGAAGGACAAAGAAAACTTCGATGTGATGGGACTTACTCCAGATATCCCGATTCAGTTGGTTGCTGTCATGGCGAAGAAAAACATCTCCATGAAGGAACTCGTCGAATTTCGGGAAGGTCTTGTGCTTGATTTGCAACGGCCGCCGTCGGAAATGGTGGATCTCGTCGCCAATGGAAAACTCATCGCGCGCGGGGAACTCGTGGAAATCGACGGGAAGCTCGGGGTGCGGATTTTGAAATTAGTAAAATAAGGAGATCGCTACGCCCCGATGAATCGGGGCTCGCGACACAGAGAAAATATGATCTCACTTCTTCTGCAAATTCCGACCGAACCGGCGACGGCGTCGACTGCCGTTGATTTCACCTGGCTCTTCGTCAAAATGTTGGGAGCGCTCGGTGTGGTGTCGGTGCTGGCGATTCTCACGCTCAAATATCTCGTGCCCAAGTTGGGTTTTGCGAGGCGTTTTCAGGAAGGAAAATTTTTCCAAGTTTTGCAACGCCACACGCTTGAGCCGAAAAAACATCTTTATCTCATGAAGCTTGGCCAAAGATATTGCGTGCTGGGGGCTTCTGACTCTGGTATACAATTCATCACTGATATTCCAAAAGACGACATCCCATCATCTTAAAACGAACTCCGGGGGGAGCGAGTGAAGAAATTGAATAAAAAACGATTCGCGATCGGTTTCCTTTCTTTATTCACGGGACTAGGGTTGAGTTCCGTAGCTTACGCCCAATCAGGAGAAGTTGGGGTTTCCAAGCCGCTGGTCCTGCTCATCACCTTGGCGGCGATCTCGCTCGTCCCCTTCATCGTGATGATGGTCACGTCGTTCGTTAAAATCGCGGTGGTCTTGGCGCTCATCCGGAGTGCGCTCGGAACGCAACAGGTTCCCCCAAACCTCATTATTACGGGACTTGCGACCATCCTCACCATTTACATCATGATGCCAGTAGGGCTCGACGTTTATCGTGCGGCTGGAAACGTGATCAATCGCGGAACCAACCAACCCTTGATTTCCCAGGCGTCGGTTGAATTGTTGCGTGACGCGGTCTCGGTTGGCAAAGAACCGGTGAGGGGCTTTCTCCTCAAACACGTTCATGAAAAGGACAGGGTGCTGTTTTACAATTTGGCCAAAAAACTTCGCACCAATGAAGAAGATCGTGCTGCCATTTCAGACACGGATTTCATGAACATCATCCCTGCTTTTGTGGTGAGTGAATTGTCGGAAGCTTTCCAAATCGGGTTTATTATTTTCCTGCCGTTTTTGGTGATCGATCTGGTGATTGCCAATATCCTGCTCTCGCTCGGCATGTTTCAAATTTCGCCGGTGACGATTTCGCTGCCTTTTAAATTATTGCTCTTCGTGCTCGTGAGCGGCTGGCACATGATCGCGAAGGGATTGATTTTAGGATACGTTTGATTTCCCCCTCCTTTGTAAGGAGGGGGCTGGGGGAGG
>JACQOX010000056.1 GCA_016202335.1 Deltaproteobacteria bacterium | reverse complement strand
TGGCTGTCTCCATTGGCCTGCATCACAATCGGCACCAAGGATTTGCGCCAATCAACCTGTGACTGCATGGCACCGAGTTCATGGGTACGGACCTGTCGGTAATGCGCACTGCCATCCTCTCCTTCAGAAAGAGAAAAACGAAGATAGGCAAATTGGTCCCGCTCGTGGTCAGACGCATCATAGGCTACAGCATCTGGACAAGCCCCGCCCGCAGCAATCGATGGTCCGCCACCTTCACGACGACCATTTTTTGTGATGTATACAGGTTCGTGCGGTAAATTGACGATAGTCTCAAGGTTATTACTGCATTCGTCGAAGTTGGCCGGAACCACTCCATGGTACCACAGCACGATGTCTTGACGCCCATCACTGTTCACATCCATGGGAAACACGGCCGAGGCATCAGGAAATTTCCGAGTCTTTCCTTCTTCGGTGGGATGCGGAAGCACTGGCCAGCCTGCCCGAACATTCTGCAATGCCAAATTTTGAAGCCCATCATCTCCTCCTTCGGCTAAGGCAATCAAACGGCGCCGGGCGTTGACCAAGGCAACGTCCATCTTCCCATCGCCATTGGCATCCAGAGGAAATACGCGCCAATCTCCACCTTCATATTCAGGATCTCCTGCAACGGATGGTCTCCTTGGGAGAGACAAACTCTGTCCACGTAAGGCTCCTAAACCGTTCGGACCGCCAAGTGCGGCGGCAACCCAGAGAGCGCTCGTTCCAACGGAATTAAAGCCTTTGCCGACAACATAGTCTTGAAACCCATCACCATTCACATCCACCATCATCATAGACGATTCACTATCGCCACAACCTTCACCATCTTCACATCCTGCAATAACCCGTGGCGGACCAAATCCCTGATCTGTTCCATAATAGACATAGGTCATATTCTCAGGTGTTCCCCGACTTTCATGCTCATGTTTGAGCTCGTAAAACGTTACGGCATCTCCCCGTCCGTCTCCGTTGATATCGCCCATCACATATTTTCCCGGAAAACGTTTCCGTCGAGAGGTCTTCAGATACCCTGGGTCGTTTTCATCCATTGTTTCCCGCCAATGGACCTCCCCTTCCTCTTCAAACCCAGGCCGGAATTCCATCCATTGAATCGCAGGAGAGTCACTTCCGGCACCCGCAGTATCCCGATACCGGACCCGGTCCGTCACCGGAGAAAGGTCCATCCTCGGCCGATGCGGATTGGTAACCCGGCTTCGGACATAGGCTCCATTGTTCAGTGGTTCGTCTTGCCAGGTAAAGCTCTGTGCCGGTAATTTCTTCCCATTCGGACAACTTAAGTCAGATGTCGTGATAAGCCACGGCATTGCAGCGTTTGCGGATGTCGGACAATCATGTCCCTGCTTTTGAACTGACGTGAGAAGGCTTCGGCCACTTGCATGGCTCGAGGTGTAACCCAACACAAACTTGTGCAGTGGCACATCGCTGATGGGAATCGCCGACGCGGCAACCAGTTCCTGCACTTTCACGCGAACTTCTCTGAGGATCAGGCTGAAAAAATTAGGCGCTGGACTCCAATCGGAGAGAGCACGGTTTTCGTACCCAAATTCCACCACCTGAAACTTCCGCTTGGATGCGTACTTCAGGCCATACGTGATGCGCCACGGATACGACATGCCGCGACCGAGCGCATTGCCCTGCCTGTCACGCTGTTGATACCAGACCCAATCCACTTTCGTGACATTCCCCATCGGGTCCACAATCTTGTACAAATGCCACCGAAAGATCCCGCGCGGATTTCCCGAAAGAGGGTCGTCATTCTTCTCAAACGTCACCGGTCCCCAAATTTCTCCTGCTGCCCAACGTCCGCCATCCCAACGACATGTCCCCGCACGATTCAGATAATATCCGGGACTCCCGGGATCCGCATTGCACGTCTCATCACCACCATAATAGACCTTACTTCCATCCTTCAGCTCGCGAACAAAATATGCTGGAGACGCCGATTCGTCTGGACGACGCTGCCACATTCCACGTCGTTGATAACGCTCCCAACGTTCTTTAGTCGTGCGATAAAAATTCGTCGTCCCCTGCCGCACCAGCCGTTGATCCGGTCCTGCTGAAACCTCGTACCCACTGCTGATCGCAAACGTATCCTCATCATTATAATTGATCGGATGATTGCCCACTTTGGTTCGAATAATCGAGGAGGCAATCGCTCCATCCAACCGCCATTTCACGCCCAAAAGTCCATTGCCTGCACGTGCATCATACGCCAGTGAAAGATCCGTCCCTTCCAATGGTATAGAATACGTAAACGCGCCTGATGGCTGAACATTCCAGGTCCCTGCCACCGGTACCGATGGAGAAGCGTTCTTCACCAAACCATCTTGAAACACACTGTCTCGCGTCGCCGGTGCTATGGCCTCCACTCGAACCATGACCGTGGCATTGCTCGAAAAAGGGAATGCTATGAGGAAGACAAACGTTAATGACAAAACACGTGTTAATGGTGATCTCCGCATAAAGTCTCCTCATCAGATGAATAACGGCAAATGGCATGCCAAATCAGTGGATTTATAACTATTGGATATAGCTGAAAAAAAAGAGAAGAAAAAGAAGTAATGAGGTGAAAAAGGAACCCCTTGCGTCAATAAAATGACTATTTCTTTCAAAACTGTCAGTTCATATTTTCCTCATCGAAACTTGTAGATCGTAGATTTTCCTTTTCCCATGCGCTCGACGATTCCATGTTCCATCAAATCGCCAAGATCTTTCTGAGCTGTACGCGTTGTCACCGAAAGAAGCGCCGCATACTGTTCTGCAGTAAACATATCGTCAAGCTGGTTTCTGAGATGGGCAAACTGTTTGAGTCTCGGAGCAAGCGTGATGAGCTTCTCCTCTGGGAAAAATTCCTTTGGACCTCTAAAAGTCACTGAAAAAAACGCATCTTCTACGACAAAATGAGGGGGTTTCAGTTTCCATTCCCGCATAAGCATTTTCATGCGCGCGATGCCAGAACCGAGCTTTTCCCCCCTCCCCGTCCGATATAACAATTCCGCAACAACAGGGTTTCTCCTGAGAGATCGATTCTCCAGCTTATCGAGCTGTAAACTTCCCAAGAGCCGACCAGGATTTGTCACCTCAATGCGATCGGAAAATATTTCAACCATAGTCTCTGCACCAACTTCGTAATAATCACGGTGAATAAGGGCATTGATGATGGCCTCTTCAAGGGCACGCATAGGATAATGTGATTTTTCCTGTCGAACAGATGAACTGGTCAATTCGTAGGCAACCGGAGTATCAAATGCCAGTTTTCGAAATACTCCATCCAATTGTTCAAGGATTGAACCATCGAAAATTCGCCGGTCAATGACATGCGATTTCGTCACTCCTTGGTAGCGCACATAATTGAGGCGCGCCTGGGGTAAAAACTTCCTGGGGTCATGTGCAAAAAAAAGAATTCCCGCATTGTTGAATAAAATTTTCCCCCGCTGCAATTCACAGACGCCAAGGGATATAAGAAATTTTTTCTGTCCCAAAGTTTCGGAAACTTGTTCCAAGTGTGATGCCTTGACGAAAAAATCATAACGTTCCCTTGAAAAATCATCTGGAAACCGAAACAGTTCGTTATAAAGCGTTTCAAAGCGAACACGATTGAATTGGACGACGAGGTCAAGGATGTCATCACGCCGAAGCTTCTGATTTGCGGCTCCCACGCGCAAAAAAAAACCATCTGAACATTTGTAGGGTTTATCTTCGCCCTCTTTCACTTGGATAACGACTATATTTCCAATTTCAGAGCATTTTATGTTCAAGGGAGGATCGATATTTTTTGCAATATCTTGAAGTTGCGCTTTGAGTCGATTGGAGAGTTCAAAATGATGGGATTTCCCCTGATCATCAACCCCCAAGTAAATCGTTCCACCGCGAGCATTGGCGAAGGCAACCATGGAACGGTCCACTTTTTCGAGCGAAGTCTTGAACTCTTGGAAAAGGCCTTCGCCTTCTTGAATGATTTTTTTAAGGAACGTAAGGTTCATGGAAAAATTTTAATCTCAGGACAAATACAAAGTCAATATTGATTCGCGAATATTCGCGAATATTCGCGAATCTTACAGAGAGACAACTTTTTTCTCTCAATAATATGATTGTTTCTTTCAAACTCTGACGGGCACGAAATATCGTTCGATCTGATCGAATGGAATTTCTTCTTGGGTTTTCGTCTGCATGTTGCGGACGATGGCGAGACCTTTGGCAAGTTCGTCATCGCCGATGATCACCACGGACTGCGCGCCGAGCTTGTCGGCGTGGCGCATCTGACTCTTGAGCGACTTGGCTTCGTAATCCCATTCGACGCGCACGCCACCCTGACGAAGTTTGGACATGTGCGGCAGAACCGCTTCGATCGCTGCGGTTGAAAGCGCGGCGACAAAGACAAGCGGTTGTTGATCAACGGAAGTTTTCCCCGCGTGTTCCAAGAGGAGCAGTAATCGCTCCACGCCCATGGCGATGCCTACGCCCGGAACGTCAGGTCCCGCTAAATCACGCACCAGTCCGTCGTAGCGGCCGCCGGCAGCCACCGCATTCTGCGACCCCAGATTATGGCTCGTGAATTCAAACGCCGTGCGGACGTAATAATCCAATCCGCGAACGATGCGCTCATTCACTTCAAATGCAACGCTGAAGGATCGAAGCCCGGTCTGCACTGCCTCAAAATGGGTTCGGCATTCGCCGCACCAAAACGTTCCGATGGTGGGAGCATCTTTCAAGATCTCATGGCAGGCGGCGTTTTTACAGTCGAGCACGCGCAAAGGATTTTTTGCCATCCGCCGATTGCAGTCTTCACAAAGCGAGGCCAGATGCTGCTGTAAAAATTGCAGCAGGCGTTCGTTGTACGTCGGTCGACAATGCGGACAACCGATGGAATTCACCTGCAAGGTGATGCCTGAAAGACCGAGTTCAGCAAAAAACTGCGCGGTCATGGCCATGACTTCGGCATCGGCATACGGACTCGTCGTTCCAAAGAGTTCACAGCCGAGTTGATAAAATTGGCGCTGGCGGCCTTTTTGCGGGCGTTCGTAACGAAACATGGGGCCGAAATACCAATACCGGGTGATGGCAGATTGGGCATAGGCCGCTGACTCAATAAACGCGCGCACCACCGGCGCCGTACCTTCAGGTCGAAGCGTTAGATGATTGTCACTCTTATCGACAAAACTATACATTTCCTTTTCAACGATCGACGACGTTTCGCCGACGCCGCGTTCAAAAAGGGCGGTGGGTTCCACGATCGGCGTCCGAATTTCTTCGTAGCCGTAGAGGGAAAATAAATGAGCTGCACGTTCTTCGATGTTTCGCCATGCACGGGACGCTGGAGGCAAAATGTCTTCCATCCCGCGGATGGCCACTATTTTCTGGGGTTTCTTTTCCATATGGGATGCTGGCTTATTTCAGTCGGAGATCTTCTGCAACAGAATCGATAATTTCCTGAGGAATTGGGAGAGGGCTCTTGCGGACGAAGCCCTCGAACAGGGCATTATCGCAGATAACGTTGATGAGGCGGGGGACGCCTTGGGAGTATTTCCAAATCTTGAGCAGCGCTTCTTCGGAAAAGATCTCTTGCTCGGTCCCGGCGTGGAAAAGGCGGAATTGAATGTAGTCAGCGGTCATATCGGCCGAAAACGGTTTGAGCTCGTAGCGAACTGCCGTGCGCTGATTGAGTGCCGGTTCGCGGGCGAGCACATCATCAAGTTCCGGCATGCCGAATAAAACGAAGGATATGAGTTTGCGGTCAGGCAGTTCCAGGTTGAGCAGGCCGCGCAACTCTTCCAGCAAGTCCTGACCGCGGAGCATGTGGGCTTCGTCGATGAGGATCGCCGCGCGCCTTCCTTCTTCCGCGATATGATAGAGTTTGGCGTATAACTTACCGATGATATCGACCTTGGAGAGGTTTCCGGTTTCCACACCAAATTGTTCAGCGATGCGGCGGATGAGCCAGTGGCTGTCGACATCGCTGTGGAGCACAACGAGGAGCGCGACTTCAAAGCGCTCTTCCGGCAAATTTTCCAAGATGCGTCGAGCGAGCAGCGACTTCCCGGCCCCGATGCCGCCGACCAGCACGGCCAGACCTTTCATGCCTTCAATGGCGCGCATGAGGTACATGTGCGCCCGATCGTGCTGCTCGTTGTGGTAATAAAATTTAGTGTGAGGAACGATAGAGAAAGGTTCTTGACTGAGACCGTAATAACTTAAGTGATCCATGAATTCCGCGTAATGAAAAACAAACGTCTACACAAACGAAATCTTTTTATTCGATTTCGAAGGCAGAGATTCTTGTTCATCTGCTTTTTTTCGTTCCATCATGCGACGTAGTGGTGGTGATGGTGGAGGTGAAACTTTTTCTTCGGGGAATTTGTCGGCAAGCTCGACAAGGCGAGCGGCGATTTCCGGCGTATTTTTCCCTGAAGCCTGAAGCTCTTCAAAGAGAAGTTTTGCTTTTTTCCATTCTGAAGAAGCTTCGTCGCTGAGCCCCATTTGGGCATAGACATTCCCAAGGGAAAACGCTGACTCCGCTTCTTCAGCACCCTGCAGCGTTGGTTTGGGACCAAGGACCTGCGGCACAGGTGCATTTGGCGTCGCAGGACGAACCGGTTTTACGGATGCCGGCTTCACTGCAGGTGATGGAGTATCTCCGCGCGCGCGTCGAATTTTTTCCTGACGTTCTTCCTCGACCTTTTTTTCTTTGGCCTTTCTCGTTTCGTCTTCTTGAAGACGTTTTTCATCGGCGATCTTTTGCAGGGTTTGTTCCTTTTGTTGCGCTTCCTCGGCCATGAGGCTTCGTTTGTGCTCTGCCCACGTTTCCAGTTCGGCAAATGCCCCGGGCTTCATTTCTTCGACGATTTCCCGCAACTTTTCCGATTCATCGGGCATCATCAGGAAGATTTCGCCATAGGCGGAGACTGCGTCTTCGATCTTTCCCTCTTCTTGAAGCATGGTTGCCAGCGCCAAAAATTTTGAACGCGCCGTCTCAAACTGATTCAGCGACGCGTAAATTTCAGCCTGCAGGCGGAGAAGTTTGGGATCGTAAGGCGTGAGTTCTTTGGCGCTTTCCAACCATTTCAAGGCCTTTCGCCGTTCACCTTGTTTCACGTAGATTTCGATCAGTGCACGAATCATGGCGTGATCATCAGGGCGATGGAGCAACACTTTTTCGTAAAGCTCGATGCGTTTGGCTTCGGCGCCATCTTTATGTTCCAGGAGTTTCAAAATGGCCTGAAACTGGTCCAGCGCTTCATCGGTTTTTCCTTGGCGTTGGTAAACTTCAGCGAGCTTGGTTCGCGCTGCAATGTCCTGCGGCGCAAGTTCCACGATCTTGGAACGGATTTCCAAAACACGCTCAATTTCACCGCGACGATCGAGCGCACCGGCGACGATGTCGAATTGGCGCACCGCATCGGGCATGATACCCATTTTCTCATGGAGCTTGGCCAGCTCTTCATTGATTTCGATGAGCGACGGATTGAGGCGCAGGATATTTTTATAGACCGTCACCGCTTTGAGGAAGAACCCTTCCTGCGTGTAGGCGTCGGCCACTTCGCGGTAGAGCTTGATCGATTCATTCACCTGCTTATTCTTGGCATAGAGTTCCGCCATGCGAAGCTTGACGCGAAAATCGCTCGCATCGACCAAAATAATTTTTTCGTATTCCCGCAGCGCCCGATCGTACTTGCCTTCGTCGGCAAATATTTTCGCTTGCTCGAGAATTTTTTCTTTATTGAGGACTGTCACGTTTGCACCTTATTGAAGTTCTGCCAGACCCGCTTTTGCCGCTTCATTCTTCGGATCTTTGGTGAGAATTGCTTCGTAAATATGGAGCGCTCGGGTCCTGTGGCCTTGTTCCGACAAAATGCGGGCCATGGTTAACGTTTTCCAACTTGAGGGAAGCACGACTGGGCGCGGCTCTTCCACAACGACATCGTCGTCATCTTCGTCGAACGTACGCTCCGCTCTTCGCTGCGCCTGCTGAAGGGGCTTGGCCTCGCGCGCAAGACGATCTTTTTCATCCTGAATCACCTTGAACATCTCGATCGCTTTGGCATGCACTGGTTGAATCGACAGGATATTGCAAACAACTTCAAAAGCTTCGTTCCAACTTTGTTTTTCCATATACACTTTGGCCAAGATGGCCTGCCCGCTGATGAGATCCGGGTGCCGTTTGACGCCGTCAAGGCAGATGCGCAGCGCTTCCTCTTTTTGGCCACACCGCAGAAAAAAATCGGCGATCGCCACAAAGACAATCGAATCCGGTTTTTCCTGCCATTGCTTATAAT
>JACQOX010000054.1 GCA_016202335.1 Deltaproteobacteria bacterium | reverse complement strand
CGCGGCCGCGTGCGCTCGAGAATGTCGCGATCACGATCCACCCCCATGAGTCGACTCGCTGGAAATGCGCTGAGAATCGCTTCTGCATGGCCTCCACCTCCGAGCGTCACGTCGATGAAGCGCCGGTGATGACCGGCTCCCTGAAACCACGCAATGACTTCTTCTTTGAGGACTGGTTGATGCATAATTACTGCAGCGTCTCTTCCCGTCCTTCTTCCAAGAAACTGAGGAGCGCGTCTTCGACACTTTCGTATAAGGTCTCATCGAGGCCCATGGCGTCGAAGATCTGGCGAATATAGCCGCTCGCATTGGCCATCTTGAGATCGCCGCCTTCGCATTGAAATTGAATGATGCGATCTGCGATCCGCTGCACCAAGCGATAATCAAGATGGCGAAGCCCTTGCAAATTGAGCACGATGTTGTGGCAATCCGTGGTGGAAAGATTCTGCAAGAGATCTTCGAAGTAATGCATATTGTGGCGTGACAACTCGCCGCTCGCATCGATGACAGAAACGTCTTGAACTTGTTTTACGATAAACATGGATTCCCCCTCCCCGGATCACAATCCGAGATCCGCCAGTTTACTTCCGAGCGACTCCAATTGTTGCTCCGCACTCTTGAAGATGGATGCCCATCGTTCGGCCGACCAGATTTCAATTCGACGCGTCATGCCCACCACGACCGCATCGCTTTCACCAACGATGCCGGCGTACTCCCGAAGCTCGGGCGGCAAAAGGATACGTCCTTGTTTGTCGAGAGGACATTCGACCGCGGCCGAAATAAACGCCCGTTGGAGGGCCTTCACTTCTTCCAAAAATTGAGGGAGCGCCGCGACCTTGCGTTCAAGTTCCTGCCATTCAGGAACAGGATAGGCCCAGAGGCATTGGTCGAAGTTGGTAACGATGAGTCGTTCGTCGAACTGTGAGGCTAAAACGTCGCGGAATTTGGCGGGAATGGAGAGCCTGCCTTTATTATCGATGCTGTGGCGGTATCTGCCTCGAAACATTTACCATTCTCCAGGAGTTACTTTATTTTCACCACTTTTCCCCACTATATGGGAAATTACGTGAAGAATAAGGCTTTCGTCAAGAAGTATTGTGTGTAATTACTTGAAATAAGAGCTTTTTTTGCATTCCCAAACATAAAGGAAAAGAAGTGCAAAATTCACCTCCTTGGAAGGGCCTTGCATCAGAAGCTTTCAAGCTGATAAACAAGTCTTTGATTTTAATAGAGATAAAGGTGCGCTTATGAACATCGCAGGTTATGAAGTCCACGCCATCGAAACCGGGGAATTCGCGCTGGATGGTGGCGCCATGTTCGGCGTCGTCCCTAAAACTTTATGGGACAAGCGTCTGCCGGTTGACGAAAAAAATCGGGTGAGCCTCAACCTCCGCACCCTCCTCCTCGTCGGACATGGAAAACGAATCTTAGTCGACACCGGCATCGGCACTAAATGGGATCCAAAACTTCAGAGCATTTACCGCATCGATCATTCGAAATTTTCGCTCGCCACTTCCCTCAACAAACTGGGACTCACTCCCGAAGACATCACCGATGTCATCCTCACGCACTTGCACTTCGACCATGCCGGCGGCGCCACCACGCGCCACGGTGACGAAATCGTTCCGACCTTCCCGAAGGCAACCTATTACGTGCAGCAAAAAAATCTGGAATGGGCGCTCCGGGCCACGGAAAAAGATCGTGCCAGTTACCTGACCGAAAACTTCGAACCCTTGATGACGGCTCGAAAACTGACGCTCCTGGATGGACCGTCAGAGCTTTTTCCCGGCGTTGAACTTCAGATCTTCCATGGTCATACGGCCTATCAGCAGCTTCCGAAAATTAGTGATGGGCCGAGCACCCTCTTTTTCTGCGCCGACGAAATTCCCACGTCTGCACATCTCGCTCCGCCGTGTATCTTGGCTTACGATAATTTTCCGCTCACGACGCTGGAAGAAAAAAAACGGCTCCTTGAACAGGCCACCGACCAGCGCTGGATGCTCTTTTTTGAACACTGTCCGCTCATGGCCGCCTGCATTCCGATCAAAACGGACAAAGGCTACGCCATTGGGGAAACCGTGACTTTATAAGCGCCATCATTTATATCCTCACGCCATGACCCATCGCATCCTTCGCCATCTCTTCTCTTTCGGACAAACGCTTCCCGGCCTTCCCACGGTCTTCCTGACCGTCGCCGCACTTTCTCTCCTGCAGATTCCAATGTCGTGGCTTTCACTTTCCGTGTCGCTCTCGGTCGGCATTCTTCTGAATGAAATTCTTTTGATCGCCGGCCTGCCACTCGGCATCAGTTGGTGGCGGCGGTTTGATTTTTCCCAGCTCTTTCGTTGGACTCGACCATCGTGGTCGCAGGTGTTTCTGGCGCTCATGTTCATCGTCGGCGTGGATATCGTCATCGATTACTTCACGGCCATCACTGACATTTTACTCCCTCTGCCTGAAGCTGAGCGCGGTATGCTGGAAAAAGCGCTGGAAGTGACAAGCCTCTGGCAGCTCTTGGAAAAAACTTTTTTGATCGTCTTCTTGCCTGCCATCTGCGAGGAAATCTTCTTTCGTGGCTATTGCCAGACCTCTTTTGAAAAACATGTGGGAAGAACCTTGGGCATCCTGCTCACCGGTTTCATTTTCGCCTTTCTTCACGGCAATCCTTGGTACTTTCATCTGTATCTGCTTCTGGGGATGGCGCTGTCATGGGTGTATTCGGTGACCCTCACGCTGTGGATTCCCATCCTCTGCCATGCCGTCAATAACGCGTGGACCTTTTACAATCATCTAAATGATGTCGCGTTCCCGCTGCAAGGATTTACGTCGTCGCTGGATGTGGGGCTTTTTTTCGTGGGAATAGTTTTGATTGTTGTAACGATGAAAACATTTAGTCGAGCGTATCCCAGACGGGAAAGTTTTCACTGATTCTATGGGTGATACCCCGGACGAGAGATTGGAAGGAATTCTTGTAATGTCATGGGAGTATCCAAATGTTTATTCAGGATATCGCGTGCTTGCTGCCGACGTTCTCCCGTCACAGTCCGATCAATAGACGCAAAAAGTGCTTCTCGATCTCTTCGAGCCCTTGTCAGCAAATCTGCAAATACGTGCGATCAAAAGATATTCAAGAGCAACAATCGCGCCAATTTGCCTCAATTGTGCTTGATGAAGAGGATCTGCCAAACCAGCCCGAATAAATCGTTCAAATGCCGGGCAAACGATGATCTTATTTCCGGCCATCAGAGACGTCTGATACGCCAGCGGCTCATGCTCCACAAATTCAACGATGAGCCATGTGGGCGGAAGTGTAGCATCCGTCGTTTCTAGCGCTATTGACCTTGAGCGAGCATGGGGAATTCCAAGCTGTGTAGAGAATTCATCGATTAAACTTTCATTTTCTGCGATCGCAGGCGTAACATTTTTAAGGAGAAAGAGTTTTTTCTGCTCGCTTTGTGTAGACACCGCATGCATGCGTACATTAAAATTCTTTCCCTCATTTTGATTTGCCTCATATCCCGTCACCCGAAAACGCTCTCCATAAAATCCAAACTCGCGCAGTCGAAAAGGGAGTTCAAAATGTTGTCTGATACGGGAAAATCTCGTTTCTAAGGTTGAATTCTCATCTGTCTCAGATGTTGGAAGCCATTTTGGAAATTTATATAACGCTTGCAGAACTGCGAGCAGATAAAGTTTTCGCGATAAGGCCGGTACTGAACTAAGATTGGTTTCAACGAGATCCAGGTAACACGCCATTTGCTGGTGCTCGTCACGTTCAACGAGAAAACCCCATCCAGCTGAAGACACCATGGTCTTGCCCATTTCTTGATCGCTGAAATTCTGCGCTTTCATCAACCTTACCATGCGTTGAAGATTCGAAAGTTGATCGCAATAAGCGAGCAATTGTACCCTGTTATTATCATATTCTAAGCCGAAACAAGCGCTAAATAAAATTGAGCGTTTGGCCTCTTCGTTCTTTACAACAAGTTCGGCAAGCTGGGGATGAACGGTTTGTAAATAGCCTTCGATAAATCGCTTCGCGATAAAATCCCTGTCGAATTTCCCCGCATTGTGTTGCGCAATACAATCACCAAGGACGACATGCATCTTCTGCTCAGCACCACGAGCGCGATAACTATCGCGGAAAGCATTGAGGGGCGCTGAAAACAATCTCATTGTTGGCAGTGCGAAGCGAAAACTCCCAGCTGGGCTTAGTGGCGGGGCTAAAGCTACATGATCCCCCTGAACCATGGCGGCTGATTGAGCTGCAACGCCAACCACAGGCGAAATAATCTGTGATCGCACCACTCCCAGAAGATGTGGAATAAAAGACATAGGATCTCTTGCTACTATTATCGGCTAAATTGGGCGAAAGTTGCTTCTAAAT
>JACQOX010000053.1 GCA_016202335.1 Deltaproteobacteria bacterium | reverse complement strand
TAACTGACTGTCAGTTATTGGTCATGTTTTCTTCTTGTTTCCCACGGTTGTTTCTGTAAAAGAGCCAGCACGATGAATCCCCGAGAGCGTTTTTTAAAGGCCTGCCGCGGTGCTGCAGACATTGATCGACCGCCCGTCTGGCTCATGCGTCAAGCCGGTCGTTACCTCCCCGAATACCGGGAAATACGCGAAAAATATGACTTTCTGGCCATGTGCCAGCGATCCGATTTGGCCGTGGAAGTGTCACTCCAACCCTGGCGGCGGTTTCGAATGGACGCCGTTATCGTCTTCTCCGATATTCTTCTCATCCCGGCAGCCATGGGAGTTCGCCTGTCCTTTGAAAAAAATCATGGGCCGGTCTTTGATCGGCCCTGTCGAAGCCGCGCAGAACTTGAGCGTTACGAAATCCCCAATATCCGCCGTAGCCTGGCCCCGACGCTCGATGCCTTGGAAACGCTGCGCTCGGAGCTTCGCGATGACGCAGCTCTGCTCGGCTTTGCCGGCGCACCGTGGACCGTTGCGGCCTATCTGGTGGAAGGCGGCAGCGGCGATTTCAGCGCCATTCGAAAATTGCTGCATGAGGATCCAACGTTTGTGGAAGAATTGCTGGGACTCGTGACCCACGCCACGAAACTCTATGTCATCGAACAAATCCGCTCCGGTGCGGATGCCATTCAGCTTTTCGACAGCTGGGGCGGCATGCTTTCGCCCGAGGAATTTCGACGGTTTTCGCTGCCCTCCATCAAAACCCTGGTCGCTGCGATTCGCGAGGCTGGGGCTTCTCCGATCGTTTTTGTCCGCGACAGTGAAAAACTGTTTGATGCCATGCTTGAAAGCGGGGCCGATGTTTTAAGCGTTGGTCCCACCGTCGACCTCGGCGAAGCGATTGCCAAGGCCAAGGGCAAGGTCGCGCTCCAGGGAAACCTTGATCCAGAGACCCTGTTTCGAACGCCGCATGTTGTTTCCGAAGAAACCAAAAAAATGCTCGCCAAGGTGGGCGGGACTCCAGGCTATATCGCCAATTTAGGCCACGGCGTGTTGCCGCAGACCAGGCCGGAATCCGTCGGGGCGTTTGTTGAGACGGTAAAAAACTTTAACACCCCCTGACCTATGTTCATTAAAACGACCATCGATGGAGAGCCGGTTCAGATTTCATCTGAATTGCTCGTCAAATACGATCAGGCGCTCCCGCGGTATACGAGCTATCCCACGGCTCCGGTCTGGCACGATAACATCACCGACGACGAATACCGCAAAGCGCTGACAGAGCGCGCCGCTCGTCCTGCAGCGCCAATGTCATTGTACATCCACCTCCCGTTTTGCTCCGAGCGCTGCGCGTTTTGCGCCTGCAACGTCATCATCAGCAAAAAACGCCACGTCATCGATCAATATCTCGACGCGGTGTCGGCGGAGCTGGCGACGGTCGGCGCTTTTTTCCCGTCCAAACCGCTCTTGGCTCAGTTGCACCTCGGCGGCGGCACGCCGAACTATCTCGATCCGCCGCAGATGGAACGACTTTTAACTGAAGTGAAAAAATATTTTCTTTTCGAAGACACCATTGAAGCCAGTGTGGAAGCTGATCCGCGATGGACGAACACTGAAAAGATCGCTGGGCTTCGCACGTTAGGCATCAATCGTTTGAGCTTCGGCGTACAGGACATCGACCCGGTCGTGCAACAGGCGATCAACCGTGTGCAGCCCTTTGAGCTTGTTCAGGAACAGGTGCGTGAAGCCAGGCGCCAGGGGTTCGAGAGCGTGAACATCGACTTGATTTACGGCCTGCCCTTTCAAAATGCCGAGCGCTGGGCAAAGACTTTAAACGCCGTGGCGGAAATCAATCCCGACCGCATCGCGCTGTTCAATTTTGCCTATGTCCCCTGGCTGCACGTCCATCATCAGAAAATTGCAGCAGACTCGTTGCCCATGCCGCAAGAAAAGATGCGCCTCTTTACGCAGGCGATCGACAAATTTAATGAGATGAAGTACGACTTCATCGGCATGGATCACTTCGCGCGAAAAACCGATGAACTGTCTGTGGCCAGACGTGAACAGAAGCTCCATCGGAACTTTCAGGGCTACACCACCCGTGCAGGACTCGACCTGATTGGTTTTGGCGTCACCGCCATTGGCGACATTGCCGGTCGATTTTTTCAAAACGAACGCAAGTTGGTCAGCTACGAACGCACGGTGACCTCGGGAAAACTGGCCACATCGAAAGGCTACGTGCGCACGCGGAACGACGAACTCCGCCGGTCCCTCATTATGCAGCTCTTCTGTCATCAAAAAATCGACAAACGCCGTGTCGAAGCGGACTGGAAACTCGACTTTGCTCGCGAGTTCGCCGTGCCGATGGAAAAATTGCAGAATCTGTCACGAGATGGCCTGGTGAGGCTGACGCCGGAATGCATTGAAATCACTGCGCTCGGCCGGCTGTTCATCCGCAACGTGGCGGCGGCATTTGATCAGTATTTGGGACAAGGCGAAGGAAAGTTTTCCCGCGCGGTATAAACAAAACATATGGCCGAATACGTTGACAATGAATTCCAGGAAAAAACCGAAGGCCCACCGTCGGTCTTTCCACTTCGCTCGCAGAAAAGCGAAATCATCAATCGCTCCAAGGTGATCGTCATCGGCGCAGGCATGGCGGGACTGGCCGCGGCTTACTTTCTCAAAAAATGCGGGCTTTCGGTCATGGTCTTCGAACGCAAGGCCGTCGCCGGCGGTCAGGTTCGCACCCGCCTCGAAGAAGATCGTTACTTGATCGAACTTGGTCCCAATTCCTTTTTGTCTTCGGCCGAAGCCGTGATTAAACTCGCGCGTGAACTGTCGATCGACGGCCAGACCATTGCAAGTCAAGCCGCTTCCAAACAGCGCTACATCCTGCACCACAAAAAACTCTGCCCGCTACCTATGGGTCCAAAAGCATTTGTAAGCAGCCGACTGTTTTCATTATCCGGAAAAGCCCGTATTTTTTCCGAATGCTTTGTGAAATCCAAGACGACCGGCGACGAATCGGTCGCCTCGTTCATCCGCCGTCATTTTGGCAACGAAGCCCTCAATCATGTCGTGGATCCCTTTGTTTCCGGCATCTACGCCGGCGACGTCGAAAATCTCTCCGCGGAAAGTATTTTCCCAGAGCTCGTGGACATGGAACGCGCGCACGGATCCTTGATCCGCGGTTTCATGAAGAAACGCTCCAAGACAAAGCACGATCTCTTCTCGTTTCGTTGGGGAATGGGAACACTCCCGGCCCGACTTGAAGAAGTGCTCCGCAAAGATCTTTATCTAAACACCACGATCGAATCGATCGAACGCCTTCCGAACGGGCGCCTGCAGGTAAAAGTGGAGGCCCCGCGTAAATGCTTTGACGCCGACGCCATCGTTTTGGCAACACCAGCTCCGGTCAGCGCCCGCATCATGGCATCTTTGCTACCCCAGGCCATCCCAGACCTCATGGCCATTCCCTATGCGCCCATTATCGTCGTGCACACGGCCTATAAAAATCAGCACCTTCCCAAACCCCTCGACGGTTTTGGTTTTCTCATTCCGAGAAAAGAAGGGTTCAAAATGCTGGGCTCGATCTGGTCGTCATCGCTCTTTATCGGTCGCGCTCCCAAAGATGAATCCCTGCTCACGAATTATATTGGTGGCGCCACCGACCAAAGCGCGCTCGACATGGATGACCGCGAAATTCTAGACCATATTCAAACCGGTCTCGAGACCTCCCTTCAAATCACCGCCGCTCCGGTCTTTACCAGCCTTCGCCGCATTCAACAGGCCATTCCACAATATGTAATCGGCCATCGCGAGCGACTGAACGGCATTGAACGCGAAGCAGAAAAGGCGCCGGGGATTTTTCTGACCGGCAATTATTTCCGCGGCGTGTCCGTGTCAGACACCATTGAACACGCACGTCACACGGCGGACAAAGTTTTATCGCACCTCGGCATTCGGCCACCCCTTCAACGATGAAACCGACTGATATTATTTTAATCACCATTCGCGGCTTTGATGGCCCCGGTATCACTGCTCGGCTGACAGCACTCCTCGCCAGCGAGCCACGCGTGCGGATCATCGACATCGAACAGACGGTGGTACACCGTAAACTCATGCTGTCGATCTTGGTGCAATTTGACCGCGGACGTCAGGAGAAAACAGCAGTTCTCAAAGAACTGCTGTTTGCCGCCAAAGAAATGGGCGTGTCGGTCGACTTCGAAGTTTTCGACCACCGCTACTTTGAAGAAAGTCAGTCTGGATCGCTTTATGCGGTGACCTGCCTGGGCAAGGAAATCGGGGCCAAGCCGCTCGCCGTAGTTTCGTCGGTCTTAGCGACGCACGAAGTAAATATCCTCAAAATCGGAAAACTTACTGAACGCAAACTTGCCTGCGTCGAACTCCTCATCCAGGCGCCGCAAAAACTTTCCGCAAAAAAACTATTGCAGGATTTGTTGGCCAAGGCCCATGAGCTCGACATCGACATCGCCTTTCAACCGGCCGACATCTCTCGTCGCGCCAAGCGGCTCGTAGTGATGGACATGGATTCCACGCTCGTCACCGGCGAAGCGATCGACGAGCTTGCGGCGAAGGCCGGTGTTGCCCGTAAAGTGAAAACCATCACCAAGCAGGCGATGGAAGGAAAACTCGATTTTCGTCAGAGCCTCACAAAACGGGTCGCTCTGCTCAAAGGTCTGCCGATTGCCAACGTCCATCAGGTGATCCGGAAAATCCAACTGACGAAAGGAGCAGAACGATTGATCCGCGTGCTCAAGCATTTGGGCTATCAAACTGCCGTGGTCTCCGGCGGATTCACATTTTTCACGGATTACCTCAAAAATAGGCTTCAGCTGGATTATGCATTTGCCAATGAATTGGAACTTCGCGACGGCAAGCTCACGGGAAAATTGGTGGGGGATATCATCGATGGGCCGGGAAAGGCAGCGATCCTCACTTCGATCGCCAAAAAGAATGGGCTCACCCTTGATCAAGTCATCGCCATCGGCGACGGCGCCAATGACATTCCCATGCTCACCACCGCAGGGATGGGCATCGCCTTTCACGCCAAGGACGTGGTGAAAAAAGCTGCGCACGCTTCGATTGGAAAACATTCCGGATTAGATTCGTTGTTGTATCTGTTGGGAATCAGTGATCGGGAGATCACCGCATTGACGTAGAGGCACGTTGCAACGTGTCTCTACATGGTTATAAACGGATAGATCCATTCTATTAACAGCCCTCCCCCAAACCAGACCGGCGCGTGAAGCAATGAAATTCGGCCTTGCAAAGCATAGCGACCCGAATAACTCCACGGTTGGATGCGCAGTTTTTCATAGATCCAATGTGCCAGGTATTCGATCAGAAAGAAGGCCGCCATATAAACCAGGCCTCGCCCCCACCAGGGATAGATTTCCACGCGGTTCGAAATCAGCGGGAACAGAAACGGAATGAGGCCGTAGAGCGGAAATTTCCACAGCGACGTTTCACCGCGCAGCCCAAGATCTTTCTGAGTGATCAGATTTTTGAGAGCTCCAAACGTAAGGTCGGTGAGTAGGCCGAGCGAACCAAGATAAAGAAAACGAGTCATCATAGATGCCGCCTCATAAATGGAAATACGAAGACTTGCAACGGTTGTCGTCGAATTTTGACTTCATCAGTCGCGACGATTCACGAATGGAATCGTATCGCGAAGACACGATGTTTCGTGGCGCGCCCGATGCGGTGATCCGCGCACGCGATGAGCGCGATGTTCGCGATATTTTAACGTACGCCCACGGCCATCGCATCCCCACCACGTTTTGCGGATCGCAGACGTCGATGACCGGTGCTTCGGTGCCAACCGAAGGCCTGCTCGTGTCCACGGAGCGATTGACCGGTATCATCGATATTCTATGTGCCTGCGGCCAACCACGCGTCGTCGTGCGACCCGGAACCATCACAGCAGATCTTCAGCGCGCCGTGGCCGAAGCGGGATATTTTTCCCGGTGTCTCCGACGTCGCGCGACAGCTGCCGCATCGGCGCCAACATCGCCACCAATGCCACGGGCGAAGACTCGTTTAAGTACGGCCCTGTGCGACCTTACGTTGAACAACTCAAAATTCTCCTGGCCGATGGTTCAGAGCAGATGCTGTCTCGAAAAGACGAAGCGCGATCCTGGGAACTCGGCCGCGCCGGGCTTTACTTGGACAGCCCGAACCCCATCGATCTTTTCATCGGCTCTGAAGGCACGCTGGGATTTATCGCTGAAGCCACGCTTTCCCTGCTCCCTGCAGCTCCGCAATATTTTTCTCTGCTGCTGCCGTTCCCCTCGGTCGCTGCAGGGCTGACATTTTTGATCGCCATCGCCAAACGCGAAACTCCCTTTCGCCCACGGGCGCTTGAGTTTATCGACACAGCAGCACTTTCTTACATGCGCCGCGCCCCGGACTTTCCGGACATGCATCAGGACGTAAAGTCCTTGGTCTATGTCAAACAGGAATACGCGACGGAAGCTGAGCGATTGTCCACATTGGAGGCCTGGTATCATGCTTTGCTCTCCGTCACCCCTCAACGTCTCATGGAATGGATGCTGACCGCTGAAACCGAAGCAGACCAGGAACGTTTTCGGAAGTTTCGGCACCACATCCCCGCCTTCTTAAATGAAGAAGCCCGGCAGTATTGGGCGCAGGGTGGGGGCAAGGTGGGCAGCGACTGGTGGGTACCTTTACACCATCTCGAAGACATGCTGGACTTTTTCTACCGCCAGGCCGCTGATGCCGGGCTCTTTGCCATGGCCTATGCCCATTTGGGGAATGGTCATCCCCACACCAACCTGCTCCCCAAAAACGCCCCGGAAAGGGCGACAGCCGAAAGGATCTTGGAGGCTTGCTGCAAACGGGCTGTTTCACGGGGTGGGGGGCTGGCCGGCGAGCATGGCGTGGGCAAGATCCATCGCAATTACCTCTCGCTCCAGCACGACCATGAACACCTGATCCGCATGCAACGCCTAAAAGAAGCCTATGACCCAAACGGTCTGCTCGGACGCGGAAATATCTTTGGTGATCAATTTATTGACATTGTTTAGTGAATTCCATAAGGAATTCCGCTAAGAGAGCGATGCATCCACGGGATCGCTTTTCTTTTTTTATTTACACTTTCAGAGTTGATTATGAGATCAGAGTGTCAAGCCATGAAAAACGTTGAAACCCCTTACAGCAGTCTTTCGGGCGTTAAAACCTTTTTTAAAACCATCGACGTCATTACCGATCAAAACAACCTTCTGCAGCTGGAACCCAACTTGAGCGGCCACGTAGACGAATATGATTATTTTTACCTCAAAGACTTTACGGAAGAAGCCTTTCAATGGGTCGAAGAAAGCGGCATTCAAAACGGGTTTTTGACTATTCAGGCCATGCACACCACCTGTGTGATCGCCATCAATGAACTCGATGAACCCTGTCTCTTGGGTGATATGAGCAACGCCGTTCGGGCCTCCTACCCCAAGGGCACTAAATATCTGCACAACAGTTCGCTGCGCACCAAAAACCTGTGCGAAGAAGACAATAAGTGCGACCGCAATGCCGACGCGCACCTCAAATCTTTTCTTTTTGGATCGCCTTCACAGCTTTTGATCGTCCGCGACGGCAAGCCGCTCTTCGGTCGCTGGCAGCGCCTGTGTTTGATCGATTTCGACGGTCCTCGCCGCCGCCAAGTCGCGATTCAAGTCCTGGGGGAGTAATCTCTCTCCACAAAACACCGTGTATCAATACGCCTGTTTATCAGGCTGCTTCATCCATATCTGAAAGAGCTGGTGATTTTCTTCGACGAGCATACCGCCGGCAACTTCCACCGGACTGCGACTCTGTTTTTTCATCACCTTATTGGAAATAAACAACTCGTTGAATCCTGCCGATTTGGCGTCAGCAATGGTCGCACCATAATAAATCTGAGAGATGCGTGCCCAATGGATGGCGCTGAAGCACATGGGGCAGGGCTCGCAGGTTGAATAAATCGTGCAGCCCGATAAATCGATGGTTTTAAGTTTCATGCATGCGTCGCGAATAGCCTGTACTTCAGCATGAGCGGTACTGTCGGTGTGGAGCAAGACGTGGCTATGCGTGGCGGAGATCACTTCATCATTTTTGACAATGCAGGCCCCAAACGGAGATTGCCCTTTTTTGATTCCTTCGTAGGCCTTTTGAATGGCCAAGCGCATGTATTCATGGTGATTCATGGCCGTTTGCCATACCCATCACCTCTTGATTTGCAAAGCCATTTTTCGCTCGTGTCTTCCTGTAAATTTCTCTATGGAAGACGCAACCAAGACGGAGAAACATATGAGCTATGCCCTCACCGCTGAACAAGACATGCTTCGTCACGCCATCCGCGAATTCGCCGAAGCCGAGATTGCGCCGAAAGTCGCGGAACTCGATCGCACCGAAACTTTTTCCACCGAGCTCGTGCACAAGATGGGGGAACTGGGCCTCTTTGGCATGACAATTTCGTCGGAATACGGCGGCCAGGGCCTGGACACGCTTTCCTACGTCATCGCCATTGAAGAGCTGGCGCGCGTCGACGCTTCACAGGCAGCGACCGTGGCTGCGGAAAATTCCCTGGGCATCGGCCCCATCGCGGCGCTGGGCACGGACGAGCAAAAACGAAAATATCTGCCCGACCTCACCAGCGGTAAAAAGTTGTGGGGCTTTGGGTTGACAGAACCGGACGCTGGTTCCGATGCGGGAGCTTCAAAAACCACCGCCGAGCTCGTCGATGGCCAGTGGAAGATCAACGGTGCCAAGATCTTTATCACCAATGCGGCTTCGCCGATCACCGCTGGCGTGACTGTGCAGGCCATCACCGGCAAACGTCCGGATGGCAAAAACGAAATTTCCTGCGTCATCGTCGAAGCGGGCACCAAAGGATTCACCGCCCGCCAGATGCACCACAAGTTGGTCTGGCGGTCTTCGAACACCGCGGAACTCTTCTTTGATAATGTCACCGTTCCGGAAAGTCATCTTTTGGGCAAACGCGGCGGCGGTTTCAAGCAGATGTTGAACACCTTGGACAGTGGTCGGCTGGGCATTGCCGCTATGGGCCTCGGCGGTGCGCAAGGTGCGTATGAACTTGGGCTCCATTACGCCAAACAACGTAAACAGTTTGGGCAGACCATCGCTTCCTTCCAGGTCAACGCTTTTAAGTTGGCGGACTGTGCCACGGAGATCGAAGCGGCACGCGCGCTGCTTTACCGCGCGTGTTGGTTGAAAGATAACGGCAAACCCTTTGGTAAAGAGGCCTCCATGGCAAAGCTGTATTGTTCCGAAGTCATGAATCGCGTGGTGAATCGCGCCGTGCAGCTCCACGGTGGCTACGGCCTCATGGAAGAATATCCGATTGCGCGCTTTTATCGCGATCAAAAACTTTTGGAGATTGGGGAAGGCACCAGTGAAATTCAGCGGCTGGTGATCGCTCGCGCGATTGGTTGTTTCGAATAACCGTCAGGAAATATATGAAAAAAATTCTTCTATCATTCATCGCGCTTCTGCTCATCCTCAAAGCCTTTCCGTCGCACGCCTGTGGCATTGTCTTGGACGTCAAAGGCGATGTGCGCGTCACGCGCGACGGCAAATCGTCGCCCGTCAAGTTTGGAGAATGGGTGCGACACGATTCCACGGTGAGTACTAGCAAGACCGGGACCATCTCGTTCTTGGAAGAAGACACCATTGTGACCATTGGCCCTGATCAACACTTCACCATGGGCAAAGCACTTCCTCCCGCGCTCCAACGATTGGAAATAGAGGGCCTGAAGCTGGTGCTGCTCGATGCGTCGGAGGCCACTTCCCAAAAATCGTCGACAGCTAAAATGGCGCTCCCACCCACCGGCAAAGGAGGAAGTATTGCGGCTTCCGCCTCAATGTTCGGCGTGCAGGGGCTTTTCCCCCTCCACACCGTGATCGATCCGGTGGAGACGCTGATTTTTCGTTGGTTCTACACCAAGCCGGCCACATGGACGCCGAGCGTAATCATCGAACAGAGCGATCAGCAAAAACTCGCCATCTTGCCGCAGGTCCGAAAGGCCACCAAAGCGTCGGTGCTCGCAGCGGATGTGGGTGCGAAGCCTGGCCGCGAAATGTTTTGGTACGTGGCCGAGTGGCTGTCGAATGGCACCATCAACATGAAAACGCCGCGCTATCGTTTTCGCTTTTTGGCCACCGAAGACGCTGAACGTTTGGCCCGTGATCTCAAGGCGCTCACCGCGCTCAAACTTCCCGCGCGGGCCATGCGCATTCTCGAATCTCAGCTTTATTATAAATACGGCATGCTGCAGAAGATGATCGACACGCTGCGCCCGCTTCACGCCAAAGGCGCTGGATCAGCGGTGAAAGATCTGCTGTATTTTGGGTATCTGCGGATTGGGCTCATTCGCGAAATGGAAAAGTATCGGTAATGCAGAACCAATATCAAGCATTCATCCAACTTTTGCTCACCTGGAACGCCAAGATCAACCTCACGGCCATCACCGATCCGAAAGAAATCCAGGTCAAGCACATCGAAGATTGCTTAAGCCTTTTGCCGCATTTGGGTGATGCAACGTCGGTCATCGACCTTGGCACGGGCGGCGGCTTTCCTGGGATTCCCCTCAAAATTGCGCGGCCTGACCTCAAGGTCACCATGATCGAGGCGACGCGCAAAAAAGTCAGCTTTCTGTATAAAGCCATCGCCGAGCTCGGGCTTCACGGCATCCAAGCGATCGAAGGTCGCGCGGAAGACCTCAAAACGCAGGAAAAAGTCGGCAAGGCCGATGTCGTGGTCAGTCGCGCCACCTGGCAGCTGAAAGACTTTCTCCCCATTGCCTTGGGGTATTGCCACCCCAAAAGTCGCATTTTCGCCATGAAAGGCCCCCGCTTTGAGGAAGAGTTGGCGGCCATGCCTACGGCTTGCGGCACCTCCCATAAAGTCCATCCTTATCGCCTTTCCAGCGGCGAAGAGCGGTTTATCCTTGAATTTCAGGTGGATCAGTAAAGGCCTCTTTAAACCTGGCATGACGCTTGCTCTCTCTTTCCCCTGAGGAGGCAATATGCCCTATTTTTTAATCATCATTTTCAGTCTTCTGTTTACCGCTTGCCATGACAATGAAGCTCGTCGCGTCCAGCTGCTTGATTTCAATCGCGGCTTTGACGTGAGCCTCACACGCGATCAACCGACGACAATCGTGGCCGGATCTCCTGTTATCCCAGACAATTCCGGCAATTCCCCTGCTCCGTCGCCACGACCAACTCCCAATCCTGGCCCAATACCGATACCCATTCCCATTCCAGCACCAGGGCCAGCGCCTCAGCCTGCACCAGCACCAAACCCAGCTCCTTCACCTCAATCTAATGGGAATACACAGGTATCCACCATTCTCACTTCCATTGTTGGCGCAAAAATTGTCCGTAGCGATGGCTCATTCATGAACTTCTCGGACAGGCCCATTCCCCTTCGCATTTCCATTGAGGTTACTTTATCAGGCACCATTGATGTTACAGCCGTCGAAGCTGGTTTTTTCCTGGGTCAAGAAGTAAATGGTCGATATCAACCGGTTGCCGGTAGTTTCACTTGGAGTGTTGGACATACGGTTTTGCGATTTACGCCAGCGACGCCCTTGATCAACAAAACAAACTACCGTCTCTTTTTGAACTCACCGACGTTTGACGATTCTTTTACAACCACGGTTCGAGGCGACATCAACGGCGATGGTCGCTCGGATGTTGCCATCGGTGTTCCTGGTGATCAGAGCAGACGCGGCATGCTCAAAATCGTAGAGAATGGCCAGCTAACCACGCCTCTCATCCGCATCTTTGGTGTCAGTCCCTCGGACACCCTAGGATCCGTAACCTTTATCGGCGACGCCAATGACGACGGCTATGAAGATTTTCTGGTCGGCGCTGCCGGTGCCAACAACTTCCAGGGCCAAGCCTATGTCTTCTTCGGCGGGGGTTCGTTCCCTCGCGACACGACCTCAGTCACAGCACAGCATACTCTTTCTGGAATTCAAGCCGGTGACGCTTTTGGGAGCTTCATGGAGATCGTGGGCGATGTGAATGGCGATGGCGTGCTCGATGTCGCCGTGGCCGCTCCGTCCGCCGATGCCGACCCTCAAACAACCGATGTCGGAAGGATCTCCATTTATAGCACCCAAAACTTTGCCCAGCCGATGACCGTGATTCAGGGAATCCAGGCCGGAAGTCGCTTGGGACGATCAATAGCGGCGCTTGGGGATGTCAACGGCGATGGGATTGATGACGTTGCCGTCGGCGCTCCGGGGTTCGATCAACACAAGGGAGCCGTCTTTATCTACTACGGTCGGCGAACACCCATCTCATTCCTCACCACGGCCAATGCCCAGGTGACCCTGCAAGGATTTTCCCCAGCAGGAAATTTTGGAATGAGCATTGCCCGTACAGCTGACGTGGATGGCGATGGTCGACCAGAAATTGCCGTTGGAGCCCCTGATGCCGAAGCCGATTTGGGAGCAGTGTATCTCTTCGCCTCCGAACGTCTCGTTGCAGGAACAGGTACCATCTCCCTTTTCTCTCATCCACCGTTCACGCGCATCGTTGGTCCTAACGTGAGATCAAAATTTGGAACCCGCATTGTCAGTGCCGATGTCACTGGGGACAGCGTACGCGATCTCATCGTGGGAGCATCCGGCGCCAATGAAGTTTCGATCTTTGATTTCACCAGGGCACAATCTGCTCAGGTATCCGGAACCGGGAGGTTCGGCACGCTTATACGTGGAACGGCGCAAGCCAACTTTGGAAGTGTTTTGATCTCGGGACCGGCAAACAGTATGTTTGGAGACGCATTGGCCATCACCGATGACCTCGACGGCGATCTTATCGCCGATATCGTCATCGGCGGCTTTGACGCCAACAACCGTGCTGGCCAGGTTTCAAGCTATAGCCTTCACAATGGTGTACTGACACTCATAGGAACCTCCCTGGGGAGCAATGCCGGCGATGGTCTTGGTGCCGCGGTTGCCGGAGGCTACTAAAAACGTTTGATGAATTGACGGTCGCGTTGACCGTCAACGATTCGTTTTTCGATAAGTTTTTGAACGATTTCAGGTGATAAGGTTTCAAAGGCCGTTTCCTTGCGAAGCGGCTTTTTCGTGGCGTCGACATCTTCTTTCGTCACATCGGCCAAACAGATGATACGGTCCCCGCTGTCGAGCTGATCGACGAGCTGGCATTCCATGTAGCCGCAGGTGCCGGAGATAATGGGAATCCCGTGTGCACTCCGCTGAACATCCATGCCTTCAAATTTATTGAGGTTGCGACTGGATGTAAGTCCAAAGTGCGGCAGCAGATCGACTTGATCTTCTGCAAGCAGATGCACGATAAACTTTTTACTTTGCTGGAGCAGGTTGAACGTAAAATTCTGCGGCGAGAAGACGCCGACGATGCGGGGGCGATCGGGCACAAGCGTCGCCGGCATGATCCAGGTGGCGATGAATCCACTGTCGCGGCCTTCATGAGAAGCCGTCACTAAAAAAATTTCGTGGCTACAGAAAGAAAGAAGAGACATAACTTAAAATTTAATCGCGATTTCGCCTTTGAGAATTTTGCACTGGCACGCGAGGCGGCGATTGCCCTCCACACCCATCTGCTC
>JACQOX010000006.1 GCA_016202335.1 Deltaproteobacteria bacterium | reverse complement strand
CAGTAATTCAGGTTATGCCGCGATTCAAAATCCGGCCGCGCGTAATTCGAAATTTCGTAGCGATGAAGACCTGCTGCTTCAAACATGGCGGTGACACACTGAAATTGCTCGAGCGAAGCATCATCAGAAATTTTTGGTGGAAGACCAAGTGGTGAGGCATGTTGATAACGTTTTGTCAGCGGCGTCCCCGGTTCAAACGTCAGCTGATACGCAGACACATGCTGCGGCGCGAATGACAAGGCGGTGTTCACATCACTCGCAACCTCTTCTGTCGTCTGGCCGGGAATGGAGTAGATCAGATCGCAACTCATATTTTCAAAACCCGCCGTGCGGGCATCATTCATAACACTGTGCACGTCGCTGGCCGTATGATCGCGATCGAGAAATTTCAGATATTTCGGATTGAACGATTGAATGCCGATCGACAAACGGTTGATACCAATCGCCCGTACGGCCTTTAGCCAATCGAGCTTTGCGGTCGCCGGGTTCATCTCGGACGTCACTTCCAGATCATTTGCAAAAGAAAATGTTTTCTGAATTTCCACCAGCACTTGCTCAAAAAATGTGGGCTCCATCAGCGACGGCGTGCCACCACCAAAAAAGATGGCGCCAATTTTCTGCCCGGACAGCTGATGCAGTTCTACCTGCATCTTCAGCTGGGCAAGAATCGCCTGAGCGTAAGCTTGGTGCGGAATTTCATCGCGTTTAGTGGCCAGCGAATGAAAATCGCAGTACCCGCATTTGACGATGCAGTACGGGATGTGGAGGTAGAGGGTGAACATTGAGAGGCCCCGTAACAGCGCCCCAAAAAAGTGGCAATTCTTTTTACTTTGAATTCCGATCAAGGAGAACTTTTTGCGCAGCAACGCTCAAGCGCCGCTTGACTTCGCTCCAGTCAGTATATGGCTCTTTGAGTGCTTTGTAATGCTGCAGATCCGTTTCCGACAGATCCCAGGGCTTCGGCTCAGCAAGCTGCGTTACCAATTGTTGACTCACAGTATTATTATCCCCTTCTTGTGGATAAAGATGGTCGAGTGGCTTAAGCGCTTCAAGTGCATGTTTGCTGCCAAGGGCTTCAAACATGGCGATAAAATCGACGAAATCGCGCGTCGCATTGCGCCGTACAATTAAGTACGCCTTGATGCGCAACATTTCTTCAATGGTGGGAACGCGAAGCCCATGGATGACCGTTGTTTCGAGCGGTGCCTTTCGAATGAGCTGACGGATACCCGTTCGCACACCCTGAAAATGCCCCAGAATGAGCACTGGCGGCTCAATGCGTTTGGTGCTCCACCCCGACTCTTCTTCCACTTGTTTTAAAACATCTGCAAAACGCTTCTTCAAATCAGTCAGCACATAATCGGCATCCAGCGAAATACGGTGATGCACATGGAGAGATGCGGCTGTGCCGCCGACTAACACTGACTCCGGGAATGAGGCTTGAAAAACTTCTTGAGCGGAGAGAAGACGTTCCCATTCGGGAAGACTCTCCAGCTTTTCTGATTTTTTTTTCATATTCCTTGCTCTCGCTTGAGGAAGTTTTTCCATAAATGCGTCACCCCGTAAATTTTGGTGGAGGCGAGAACGTTCCCCAGCGACAACGCCACTGTCCCAAAAGGGCGCTCTTTAATCGCTTCATGTAAAACACGCCATTCACGCCAGCTACCTTCTGAAAGCAATTCTTCCAAGAACGCCGGGCTTTCAAGCTGGGGATCATCAAAACGGATACTGGCCAAAGAGGTGTCGTCTTCCTGCTTCTTCCACCTCGCTTTAGCCGCCTGAGAGGCAATGTGCGTCCGAGTTGCCGCCGATAGCCGGCGAGAACGTTTAAGTCCGCCTTTGCGACCGGCTTCTTGGAAAAAACGCCGCTGAGATGATGTCGTCATGTTGACATGATATGCTTAGGGGGTAAGCATTGTCAAACGCAAAAAACGCGTCGTCACCCCTCCAAAAAAGTTGCTAACTTTCTGCACGGTGATAAGTGAGCGACCCTATGTCATTAACCAACCGAAGAAACCGTATTTTAGCGCTTACTCAAGCCCTTCACGAACGCATCTTGGTGCTCGACGGTGCCATGGGCACAGCCTTGCAAGCCGCAAACCTTACTGCCGCTGATTTTGGCGGAGCAGCGCTTGAGGGCTGCAACGAAAATTTCGTGTTCACGCGGCCGGACGTTATTCGAAAAGTACATGAAAGCTACCTGGAAGTCGGCGCCGACATCATCGAAACAAATTCTTTTGGCAGCACTCCCTTGGTCCTCGGTGAATACGGGCTTTCCGAAAAATGTTACGAGATCAATGTAGCAGCGGCGAAAATCGCGCGTGAAGCCGCTGAAAAATATTCCACCCCCAACAAACCGCGTTTCGTTGCCGGCTCCATCGGGCCTACGACAAAAGCCATCACGATCACCGGTGGCATTACGTTCGATGAACTCGTCGAAAATTTTTACGCCCAAGCGCGTGGACTCTACGACGGCGGCGCAGATTATTTTCTGATCGAAACCTGCCAGGACACGCGCAACATCAAAGCCGCGATTTTGGGCATCATGAAGCTTCACAAGGAAGTCGAGGTTCCGCTGCCCATCGCAGTTTCCGGAACGATTGAAAACACCGGCACCATGCTGGCCGGACAGTCAGCAGAAGCGCTTGCCGTCTCGCTTGCCCATCTGGACCTGCTGTACATCGGCATCAACTGCGCCACGGGTCCGGATTTCATGACCGATCACATTCGTTCGCTCGCCAAGATTTCCAAAGCGCGCGTGGCCTGTGTACCCAATGCAGGCCTTCCCGACAGCGACGGCCGATACTTGGAAACACCGCAGATGATGGCGACGGTACTCGCACGATTTGCCGAAGCCGGTTGGATTAACGTCATCGGCGGCTGCTGCGGCACTACCCCCGCTCACATCAAAGCCTTCGCCGAAATCGCCCCCAACTACAAACCGCGCACACCAACGCACACGCACGGATCATTTCTTTCGGGAATAGAATTTCTCGAAGTCTCCGACGAAAAGCGACCGATGCTCGTCGGCGAACGCACCAACGTCATCGGCAGCCGCAAATTCAAGGAACTTATCTGCGAAAACAAATTCGATGAAGCGAGTGAAATCGCTAAAGCCCAAGTCAAAGGCGGCGCCCATGTCATCGACGTCTGCCTGGCCAATCCCGATCGCGATGAACTTGCCGACATGGAGCAGTTTCTCGAACGCGTGATCAAAAAAACAAAAGCACCGCTGATGATCGATTCCACAGACGAAGCCGTCATCGCCAAAGCTCTCACCTATTCTCAGGGCAAGGCCATCATCAATTCCGTGAACCTTGAAGACGGCGAAGAGCGGTTTCACAAGGTCGTCCCGCTCGCCAAAACATTTGGCGCGGCGCTTGTCGTCGGCTGCATTGATGAAGATAAAATCCAGGGCATGGCGGTCACGCGTGAACGAAAACTTGAAGTTGCAAAACGATCACAACAGCTCCTCACTGAAAAATATGGCGTAGCGCCCGAAGATATTTATTTTGATCCGCTCGTCTTTCCCTGCGCAACCGGAGACGCCCAATACGTGGGATCCGCCGCGGAAACGATCGAGGGAGTGCGGCTCATCAAAGAAGCGCTTCCGCGCTGCAAAACCGTGCTCGGCATCTCCAATGTCTCCTTTGGCCTGCCGCCTGCTGGACGCGAAGTGTTGAATTCCGTGTTTTTGCATCACTGCGTGCAATCGGGGCTTGACCTGGCCATCGTCAACACTCAAGCGCTCGTGCGCTTTGCATCTATCTCGGCGGAAGAACTCAAACTCGCCGATGACCTGCTCTACAATCGTGGAGACGATCCCATCGCCAACTTTGCCAATTTTTATCGCGGGAAAAAATCCGCCGAACGCGTGAAGCCAATGGCGGGATTATCGCTTGAGGAGCGGCTTGCGCGCTATATCGTTGACGGCATCAAAGACGGATTATTTGCAGACTTGGATGAATCTTTAAAAACGGGCCGCAGGCCCCTTGATATCATCAACGGCCCGCTCATGAAGGGCATGGACGAAGTCGGTCGCCTCTTCAACAACAACGAACTCATCGTCGCGGAAGTTTTACAGAGCGCTGAAGCTATGAAAGCTGCGGTGGATCACTTAAAACCGCACATGGAAAAATCAGACACCAGCTCGCGCGGAAAAGTAATCTTGGCCACAGTCAAAGGCGACGTGCACGACATCGGGAAAAATCTGGTCGATATTATTTTATCCAACAACGGATTTGAAGTCATCAACCTGGGGATTAAAATTCCCTCGGAGCAGCTCATTGATGCCGTACGCCAGCACCGCCCGGACATCGTGGGATTATCGGGACTGCTGGTGAAATCCGCCCAGCAGATGGAACTCACCGCCGATGACTTGTGCCGTGCCGGCATTGATCTGCCGATCTTAGTGGGAGGCGCGGCGCTCTCCCGCGAGTTCACCAACAAGCGCATTGCCCCGGCGTACAAAACTGGAGCGGTGATGTACGCCAAAGACGCCATGGATGGATTGGATCTGGCGCGCACCATTCGTAATCCGGAACTTTTTGAAATTTTCAAAGCCAAGCTCAAAACTGAACAGGCTGTCATAACTGCAAAAACATCAGCACCCGCTGCACCGCAAAACATCAGCACGAAACGATCAGCAACTATTCCACTTCTCACCACACTTCCCGAACCACCGGATTTTGAACGCCACCTCATCACCAACACGCCACTCGATCACATCTGGCCGTTCATCAACAATCTCATGCTGCTCACGCGACATTTGGGGCTTAAAGGGAAATATGTAAAAATGTTGGACGCCAAACAGTTCGATGAACTCAAAACCACCGACGACGGGAAAAAGGCGCTGGAAGTGTGGCAGGCGTTAGAGGAAGTAAAGGCAACGTGTCGCGAAAACATGATGCATCCCAAAGCCGTGTTTCAATTTTATCGAGCGACCGGCGAAGGCAATTCCCTGCTCCTCGCCAACGCTGATAATGAAAAGCTCGCCGCAACTCTCAATTTTCCACGCCAAGCAAAACCCGATGGTTTGTGCCTTGCAGATTATGTTTCACCGCCCACCAATGGCACGAGCGATACGATCTGCTTATTTGCGGTCACTGCAGGACACGGCATTCGCGAATTAGCGGAACAATGGAAACGCGAAGGCAACTATCTCAAGTCGCACCTCATCCAGGCGCTGGCACTTGAAACTGCTGAAGCGTACGCTGAAATGCTGCACAGTAAAATCCGCGCCATGTGGGGATTTCCAGATCCGCTCGAAATGACCATGATGGAACGCTTTCAGGCAAAATACCGTGGGAAACGCTATTCGTTTGGGTACCCCGCCTGCCCCGAACTTGAATCGCAGCGCATCCTCTTTGATCTCTTGAGTCCGGATCAGATCGGCATCCAGCTCACGGAAGGATTTATGATGGACCCCGAGGCCAGCGTATCGGCGATGGTCTTTCATCATCCGGCGTGCACGTATTTTGGAGTGGAGCGTTAACCAAATAAGTAAAATAAGTAAAATTTTCTCGACCCCCACAAAAATTACCTGTATTTAAAACCATCTTTTCTTTCACAAAAGGAGCCCTGTTATGAAACGCATCATCCTGTTTTTCGCTGTCCTCGCCGTTTGCAGTGGCTTTGTTGGCCAAGCCCAAGCCGAAGAAGGCTGGCACAAAGGATTTTACGTCCAAGGCAACATCGGCATGACGCAAGTGAATAACGACACTCACCTCGTGACCAACGTGGAGTTCGCGAAAAAGACAGAGCTCAGCTACGGTCTCACCCTGGGTTGGGATGTGAACGACTGGATCGGACCGTTCTTCACCGCCATCTATTCCACCGCCACTTCCACCGTCGGAACCGCTACTGGCGCTGCTGGAGCTTTCCCCGCTGCCACCTTCCCCAGCGAATCCGCACGTGAACATGTTGCCGATGTCACGCTCGGTGCCCGCGCGACGCTCCCCTACTTCATCGACGCCGACTGGCAGCCCGAATCCATCAAATTTATCCCGTACGCCAAGCTCGGCGGCACCGCCCATGGCTTGTTTGTCAATGCTTCCACCGATGCCAACAAAGTCGGTGCTTTCGGCGGTGGACCATCACTCGGAGCCGGTATTGAAGCCTTCATCTGGAAAGGCCTGATCGTCAGCGTGGACTTTATGGAGCACCTGATCTTCCAAAAAGAATTCCGCCGCACCATCGCTGGCACGGATACTGCCGTTACCGAAGGTGGCTTCAAACCCCGCTTTTCCGTTCAGGCTGGCCTCGGGTGGCATTTCTAATCGTTTGACGATCTCCTGAAATCACCTCAAAAAGCCGGTGCCAAAAGCGCCGGCTTTTTTATTTATCCCTGTTAAACAACCTTTTCTGAATTCAACCGATAATAGAAGTGATGACATTCACTTCACCTCTTACAATGATGCCCATAAACGGCATCCCCCTTGGGACTACGATGAATCCGGGGGTATCACCGTACGCGTGGTTCCAGCAAAATCTTCCTTCACCAAAGAGTGGAGCCCGGCTGGAAACACCCTCTTACATTGCCTCTTGTTATCGCTGGGGACAACAGAGCGTGGCTTCTCTCATCGGATTGTTTGCACCAAAACATTCGGTATCGAAAATTGAAGGAACCTATTTCGACCTTGCCATGGATGAATCCAGCATCGCCCTCCGCAAACAGATCGAAGGCATCATGCTTAGTTTGGCATCGGGCCCACCACAGAATTATTTTCCAGGAAAATCCAATTATTCTTTTATCCGAGAAGGTTTCCTGCATTATCCGAGACTACAGGCATTGCATCGACTGTTGAGCGAGGGACGTCCGAAAAATATACAGGTGACTGAAAATGGATCGGGATTATTGAATGATCTCGCATACACCATCGCAACTTTGGGCAGCAGAGTGACCGTCATTGAGCCCAATAAAGCCACCATTCCTCATCGATTAACCGCCGACAACATCACCTATGCCATGCTCGATGATTCCATCGTTCCTGTCGAAATTGCCTATTGGCCAAATCCTTTACGATTATTAGGCATACCCTCGGGAATGAATCTCATCGATTATATGGGACGACATTCCCGTCGTTATCTTGTTATTCAATCTGATACCACCTACGATAAAATAATTGCCTTGGATCCCCAATCGCATCCAGAGGAAATGTTTATTAGTTCCCTCCTCCGTTTTGATCCCCGCATCTGGAAACTTGTTTACAGCAATCTTGCTCCGTCAGATGAGCTGAGCTCTGGCTTTGTTTTACCCACGGCACAAGCCGGCCCCCAATGGCTTGGCATCTTCCAACGCCGCGACAAACCTGCTTGACAGTCATCCCTACTTAGCCGAAAACCACCGCCGTTTTTGGGGAATTCATGTCGACGTACTTAAATCAGCTGAACACCGCCTACATCGAAGAACTCCAGGCAAAATATGATTCCGATCCGCAGGGGTTGGATCCCACCTGGAAATCCTTTTTCGATGGTCACGCCTTTGCCAATGGGAACGCTGAAAAGCGGCTTGCGGCCGACGATTTGGCGTTTGAATTCAAGGCCGCAAAATTCATCCAGGCCTATCGCGAGATGGGCCACTTGGTCGCCGACGTCAATCCCCTGGATCGCTCACCGAAATCCCATGCCCTCTTGGAACCAGAATCATTTGGTCTGAGCGCAGCAGACCTTGGTCGCGAAATCGCCACGGGTGAAATGTTGGGCGACGTCATCGCTTCACTGAAACAATCCTACTGCGGAACCGCGACGGTGGAGTACAGCCACATTGGTGATCCTACGGTCCGCACCTGGCTGGAAGAACGCATTGAATCGCAATTGCTCACGACGCCTTTCGATGCCGCCACGCAAAAGCGGATCCTCACGAAACTCATTGAAACCGAAACCTTTGAAAATTTTATTCATCGCCGATTTGTCGCGCAAAAGCGCTTCTCCGGCGAAGGCAATGACGCCATCATCCCGATGATCGACGATCTCATTGAACAGGCCGCACTGTCCGGCTGTGATGAAATCGTCTTTGGCACGGCCCATCGCGGTCGATTGTCGCTGCTCGCCCAGGTCTTTGGAAAAGAGATCAAAGCCATCTTTGCCGCCTTTGCGGGCACATTGGAAACCGATTCCAATCCCGGAGATGGCGACGTCAAATATCATTTGGGTTTTACTGGAAAACGACAGACATCGTCGGGAAAAGCAGTGGATATCTCGCTTATTTCGAATCCGAGCCACCTCGAAGCCATCAACCCCGTCATCACCGGTATCGTCCGCGCCAAACAATTGCTCAAAAATGACGGCGATCGCATGAAAACGTTACCGGTGCTGATGCACGGCGACGCCTCATTTGCGGGCCAGGGAAGCATCTATGAACTTCTCAATATGGCCAATTTGAAAGGCTACACGGTCGGCGGCACGATCCACGTCATCATCAATAATCAGATCGGCTTTACCGCCACGCCTGACGAAGGCCGTTCAACGCGAAGCGCAACGGACATCGCGAAAATGCTGGAAGTGCCGATCTTCCGCGTCAACGCCGATGATCCCGACGCCGCAGTTCGCTGCATGCGATTGGCGCTCGAATACCGGAATACGTTCAAGCAAGATGTCTTCATCGACCTGATGGGCTATCGACGCTACGGCCACAACGAAGGCGACGAGCCGGCATTTACCCAGCCGACGCTCTATCAGAACATCAATCAGCATCCGCGGGTGGCCGAACAATACGAACAGCACCTCACGCGATCGAATGTGCTCGGTCGCAGCGACATCACCAAAATTCGCGATGCCTGCAATGAGCGCTACGAGCAGGCCTTGTCGGTTTCCAAAAATGGAAAAGTACCGCGCACGGAAACTTCCTTCGAAGGCGAATGGAAAGATTTTGTCCCGTTCCCGCTCGGCGATGATTTTTTCACGCCGACGAAAACTGCCGTCGACCAAAAACGATTGGAAGAGCTCGGCCAGAAACTGCTCACCACTCCTGCCGGCTTTCATCTTCATCCCAAGATTCAACGGCTGCTCGACGATCGCCGTGAAATGCAGGCCGGAAAACGCGGGATCGACTGGGGCTTCGGCGAAGCCCTGGCCTTTGCGTCGATCATCGCCGACGGCTATCGCATCCGGCTTTCCGGCCAGGACTCAGAGCGCGGTACGTTCTCGCACCGCCATGCCGTGCTGCACGATGTCGAAAGCAATAACGTCCACATCCCGCTCAGTCAGATCGGGAAGCCCACGGACTTCGAAGTCATGAACAGCCTGCTCTCCGAATACGCCGTCATGGGGTTTGAATTTGGTGAGGCTCTAGCAGATCCGCGAAAAATGGTGATGTGGGAAGCACAGTTCGGCGATTTCGCCAACGGCGCCCAGATCATCATCGATCAATTTATTCTCGGTTCAGCCTATAAATGGCAGCGCTACTGCGGTCTCGTGCTCCTCTTGCCCCACGGCTATGAAGGCCAGGGGCCGGAACACTCGTCAGCGCGCGTTGAGCGTTTCTTGCAGGGTGCGGCCCAGCACAACATTCAGGTCTGTTCGGCCACGACGCCTGCGCAGTATTTTCACCTGCTGCGGCGGCAGATGCTGAGAAATTATCGTCTTCCCCTGGTGGTCCTCACACCCAAGAGCTTCCTGCGCAATCCCAAAGCGATTTCGACGTACGCCGATTTTGCCACGGGAACGTTTCAAGAAATCCTCAATGAGACGAATGCCGATGGCTTCAAAAAATCGAAACGCGTCATTCTTTGCAGCGGCAAGATTTACTATGAACTGCTGGCAGCGCGCGAAAATCTGAAAAAAGAGGTCCCGCTTATTCGCGTGGAACAGTTCTATCCGTTCGCGGGCCACACCTTAGCGACGATTTTGAAGTTCTATCCGAAGGCAGAAAAAATCGTCTGGTGCCAGGAAGAGCCGCAGAATATGGGCGCCTATACCTTTGTCAAAGATCGGATTGCGACGATCCTTGAAAGGTCGCTTGAGCTGGCCTATGTGGGTCGCCCGGCGCAGGCAAATGTTTCCGGTGGATATGCGCATGTGCATGAGATTGAACAGAAGAGGATTGTAGAAGAAGCACTGTCATAAGGAGTTTTTAATGAAACAACCCGTCAAAGTCCCCAGCGCTGGAGAATCCGTTACCGAAGCCTTTATTGGCGCCTGGAAAAAGAAAACTGGCGACATGGTCCGCAAGGGGGAAGTCATCGTCGATCTGGAAAGCCAAAAAGCCACGTTCGAATTGGCGGCGGAATTCTCCGGAAAACTGGAGATTATCAAGGCCACCGCCGGTGAACGCGTGCGCGTGGGCGACGTCATCGCCTATATTGATGACAGCGCCACGGCGGAAGCAGGATCACCCTCACCCCAATCCTCTCCCACCCTGCCTGCCGGCAGGCAGGTT
>JACQOX010000058.1 GCA_016202335.1 Deltaproteobacteria bacterium | reverse complement strand
TCCCGGGGAACGCGAACAAAGATGCCGGGCGTGGAAGACAATAATTCCCCCAAAACACGGCTGATGCCCGGAAGAACATGCACATGCTGATGTCCATCCACATGGGAAATCTTAAGCTGATGCTGAGAAAACAGCGCATACTGAGCAGCCAACTCTTTGCGGACATCGGCTACCTCAATTTGTTTCCGCAACATCTTCAGCAAAAAGGTGCGCAGCGGAAAAAAGGTTCCCTGTTCATCGACAAGCGAAGGCACCTCACCCGGAGCGCACACCGGGGGACCAAAGGTCAGATTTGCATGCCACCCGACATCGAGGCCATGCACCTTGGCGAGCTCAAAGGCCTGAGCGCTGGCGGGAAGATTTACGAGCAGACTGGTGGCTCCGATGCGTCCCTGCTTCGAAAGCGTCACGATCGCCTCATTCACCGCCGGAGAAAATCCAAAATCATCGGCCGTGAGCACTATCTGTTTCTCCGATTCGACATCGGGATCGAGGTGATAGATCTTTTGCCGCGTCCAGCGATGGATGCGATAAATATCCTTCGCCATCCGAACGGCATCGCGCAGAAAATTAATCGTGGAGGGCTCTTCGTGGTACACGTAGTTGACCGGTGTTTCCGCAATGGTAAATCCCATCTGGTGGGCCAGATGGAGGATCTCGACGTCGAAACTGAATCCCCGCAGACGCTGTTCTGAAAAGAGTTTATGCGCAGCTTTGGCCGTGAATCCTTTCAAGCCGGCTTGGGTATCGCGACATTCGGGTAAAAACGTCCAGTTGACGAGGTAATTGTAGATCCGGCTGGAGAGATGCCGGGTGAAGAGATACGTAAAATCCTTAGGGCTGATGGTGTAGCGCGATTCAGGGTGCACGCGATTGGCGATCGCCACATCTGCACCCTGCTGCAAGGCCTTCAAGATGCGTTCGACTTCAGACATGGGATAGGCCAGGTCGCAGTCGTTGAAAATGCGATAGCTGCCGTGCGACGCCAGCATGGCCGCACGCACATTGCCGCCCTTCCCCAAATTATTCCGATGATTGAGAATCTGCACCGAATACGGACGAGGTATGGCAGCGAACTGCTGGCAGATCTCGAGCGATTGATCGGGGCTTGCATCAATTGCCAGAACCAATTCCCAAGAAAAGGAAGTGTTGGTCAGATGTGCATCGATCGTTTCCAGCGTTTGCGCCAAGAACGCTTCAGCTTTATAAATGGGAATGATGAGTGAGATGTCAGGTGCCATGATGATCTTCCCGCCATTGAAGGAAAGCCGGCAAAAACACAAGCGTGGACATGAGGCAGGTCCCCACACCGATCACCGACAGAAGGCCGATGGAAAAAAGCCCGCGATGGGCGCACAACAAGAGCCCTAAAAATCCTGAAGCATTGGTGAGCGATGCGAGCAGCGCCGCCTTACCCGAGGTCATCAGCACTTTCGTGAGACTGCCTGGCCCAAGTTCTTCATAGCGGTGATAGACGTGAATCGCATTGTCGATGCTGATGCCCATGACCGCAGGCACGATCACCATGTTGTAAAAATTGAATTTAAGCGCGAACATCCACATCACACCAGTCATCCACAAGACGCCAAACAAAATTGACGCGAGCACGATGACCGTTTTTTTGACATTGCGAAAATCCAAAAAGACAAACAGCGCGATCGACAGAATGGAAACGAGCAGCACGACGCGCGTGTCTTTGAGCATGGATTCGAGCACCAGGCCGAAGATCATCGAATCGTTGGCCGGGTAATAATGCCCGAAACGGGTTTTCACCTCTCGCACATCCTTTGCAAATTCCAGGGCATTGCGGCCGTCGTCCATTTCCAGATGCGGAAACGCGTTGATCAGGACAACCTTTCCCGGAATGGCCGGATCACCGAGGAATTTTTGTTTCACCTCCTCAGGGATCATGTCCGATTTCACCGGTTCGGCCTCGGCAAGAGCTTTCTTAAAACGCGCCAAGTCTTCTTTGCGTTCCCCTTTCAGGAGCTTCAGGGTTTTGTCCCGCAAGAGCGTTTGAATCTCATGGATGACGGCAAGTTTTTCCGGCTGATGGGCAGGAACGAGATCGTAATATGATCGAACCGCATCGATCGTTGGCGTGGCTTTGTCCTCGCTTATTTTTTTCTCGAAAGCAGCCTTGAGCTCGTCCGCTTCTTCTTTGCTTTGCACGAGCACGAGCGCCGGCTGATTCAGACGGTCATACGTCTTCCGGGCTTTTTCATTGGCAATGATGGCTTCAGGAATAATCGCTCGTACTTTTTTGGAATTATATTCAAAATCCACCTGCGGCATCACGCCCAAGGAAAACAGGGAAAACGCTGCAAACACGACCAGCGCTATCTTCAGCGCTTTCGGCCGCACGGGAAGGCGCACCGGATGTTCAACGTCATGGGGCGGAAACTTGAGCCACTTCAGTTTTTCCAAAAGGATGAGCAAAGACGGCAGAACGGTAAAATACACGAAGAAAATGATCCACAGCCCGGTTCCTGAAATAAATCCGAATTCGGAAAATCCTCGAAATTCATTGATGGTGAGCAACAGAAACGTGACTGCCACAGACGCGACCGAGGTGAGGATCGCGCGCCCCGTATGGGCGAAAATATCGTACAACGCATCGTCCTCTGAAGCACCGCTGGCACGCATTTCTGTATAGCGGCTAAAAATATGGATGCCGTTCTCCACACCCAACCCGCCCAAGATGGCGAAGAGAAATGACGTCGTCACATTAAGGTGGGGAATAAAAAAGGACGCCACCGCAAATGAAATGGAGATGCCAGTCAAAAGCGGCAGGAAGATCAGTCCCACGTGAAAAATGTTTCGAAAGCGAAAGAGCAGCGGCAAAAAAATCAATATGCCGGAAATGATCCCCACCCGGGTCAGGTCTTTTATCAGCGATCGATATTCCAGCACGCGGGTGATCGGCGATATGTAGATCTTCGCGCCAGGGCCATATTTTGCGGGCTCCAGCTGGTGATAAAAGATATCGATGGCATCTTGAAAGACGGCCTCTTCCTTCAGATTGGCCTTGGGTTTGATGTAAGAAATCGTGAGGACGACGATGTTTCCATCTGCGCTCGTTTTGTAGCGGCTGCTCGCAGATTTCGAGTACTGGCCGTATTTAGATTCCAGATCTTTGAAGGTGAGGCCCTCTTCCTTGGTCTCATCCCCGCTCAAGTCGACCAGTAGACCACCCAGCTTCTCTTCTTGCAGGCGCCGATCGATGCGATCGCGAATGAGTTTCAGGTCCTCGAGGTCGAGGTACATCATTTTATGCCGATCAAAAAAATCGTACCCCGGCTTTTCCGTTTCCACCTGATAGACGAGCGGATGTTTTTTCAATTCCTTCGCCGTGTCGAGCATCATGCGGAGCGACGTGTCGGGATCCGGAGATTCGAAGATAAAATCAATGCCGGCCCGGCTTTTGAATTTTTCGCGAACCTGGCGAATGGCCTGGGTGTTCGGATTATGCTCAGGGAGGAGATCCGCAGGATCGGTGCTGATCTTGGCAAAAAGCTGAGCCGCGCGCGGCATGCTGACCGCTGTGAGCGCCAGCGTAAGGAAAAGCCAAACTGGCCACCATCGCTTTGTTCCATTCGTCAGGACAGTGGCCAGTTTACTTTTGTTCATGGGGCGAGAGGTTTCTGATTAGTGAGGACGAACCAGGTCCGTGTCTTCAATGATTGCTCCTGGCTTGGCGGAGAGATCCGCGACGTCATGCCCCTTCTTGATTTTCTTGAACAGCGGATGCCCGGACGGCAGCACCAGGGCATGTTCCAGCACTTCATCCATGTGGTCCACCGGTGTGATGGACAATTCCTTGAGGATCTTCTTGGGGATGTCCTTCAGGTCCTTGGTGTTTTCCTTGGGGATCAGGACTTCTTTGATTTTTCCGCGATGGGCGGCCAGGAGTTTTTCCTTGAGTCCTCCGATCGGCAACACACGCCCGCGCAGCGTAATTTCGCCGGTCATGGCGATGTCCTTGCGCACCGGAATTTTGAGCAGCGCCGAAACCAGCGTCGTCGCCATGGTGATCCCGGCCGACGGACCGTCTTTGGGAATCGCTCCTTCGGGAAGATGGATGTGAATATCAACCTTGTCGTAGAATTCTTTGCCGAGTCCCAGGACTTCGGCCCGTGAGCGGACGTAGCTCATGGCCGCTTGCGCAGATTCTTTCATGACTTCGCCGAGTTTTCCGGTCACGGTCATCTTACCTTTGCCCGGCATAATCGCCACTTCCGTGGTGAGCAGTTCGCCGCCGACTTCGGTCCAGGCAAGGCCGGTACAGATTCCGATCTGGTCGGTTTCTTCGGCCAAACCGAAACTATATTTGGGCACACCGAGATATTCCATGATCTTCTTAGGCGTGATGCGCATGAATTTCTCGCGATTGCCGGATTTGGCCACATCGCGCGCCACTTTGCGGCAGACGCTGGCAATTTCTCGCTCGAGGTTACGCACACCAGCTTCGCGGGTGTAGCGGCGAATGATCAATTTAATCGACGATTCCGTAAAGTCGATATTCTTCGTGGTGATGCCATTGGCTTCGCGCTGTTTGGGGACGAGATAAATTTCCGCAATCTTCAGCTTTTCGAGTTCCGTGTAACCTGGGATACGGATGATTTCCATGCGATCTTGCAGTGGCAACGGAATCGCCGGCAACGTATTGGCCGTGGTGATAAAGAGCGTGTGGGAAAGGTCGTAATCGAGATCAAGGTAATGATCGTTGAAACTCTGATTCTGTTCCGGATCAAGGACTTCCAAGAGCGCGGCACTCGGATCGCCGCGGAAATCCATGCTCATCTTGTCGATTTCATCAAGCAGCACGACCGGATTGGAAGATCCAGCCTTGCGCAGGCTCTGAACGATTTTCCCGGGCATGGCACCGATGTACGTTCGGCGATGACCGCGGATCTCGGCTTCATCGCGCACGCCGCCCAAACTCAGGCGGATGAATTTTCTGCCCATCGAGCGAGCGATCGAACGACCCAGGGACGTTTTACCAACGCCCGGAGGTCCGACCAAGCAGAGAATCGGACCCTTCATTTTGCCGACGAGATTCAAGACCGCGAGGTATTCCAAGATACGATCTTTCGGCTGCTCTAAACCGTAGTGATCGTCGTTAAGGATTTTTTCAGCGTCTTTGATGTCCAACTTGTCTTTTGTCATGTCGTCCCACGGCAGTGCGAGCACCCAGTCGATGTAGTTGCGCACGACCGTGGCTTCCGCAGACATGGGACTCATCATCTTGAGCTTTTTGATTTCTTTTTCGACTTTCTGCGTCGCTTCCGCACTCATCTTCTTTTTCTTGAGCTTCTCTTCGATCTCCGCGATCTCGCTCTTGAATTCATCGCGCTCGCCGAGTTCCTTCTGAATCGCCTGCATCTGCTCGTTCAAGTAGTATTCGCGCTGCGTCTTCTCCATCTGCTTCTTAACGCGGCTGCGGATGCGGCGCTCCACCTGGAGGATCTCAATTTCCGACTGCATGAGTGTCAGCAGCTTTTCCATGCGGGCCTGTGAGCTGATGATCTCCAAGATTTTTTGTTTATCAGGGAGTTTTAGTCCCAAATGAGCCACGATCGTATCCGCCAACCGCGACGGATCTTCGATCGTCGACACGCTGGCCAGCATTTCCGGAGGAATGCGCTTGTTGAGCTTCACGTACTGTTCGAACGTGGCCTTGACGCCTCGCATCAGCGCTTCGATTTCCAAATTCATTTCCGATTCTTCTTCAATCGGTTCCGCGTCGACCAAAAAAAACGACGGATGATCGATGTACTGATTGATGCGCGCACGCTTCTTGCCTTCGACGAGGACTTTGACGGTGCCATCGGGCAGGCGCAGCAATTGAATAATGGAGGACAGTGTTCCGATGGGATAGATGTCTTCCTGCTGCGGATCATTGGTCTTGGCGTTTGTCTGCGCCACCAACATGATGTCTTTTTCTTTATTCATCGCTTCTTCGAGGGCTGCGATGGATTTTTCGCGACCCACAAAGAGCGGAACCACCATGTGCGGGAAAATCACGATGTCCCGAAGCGGCAAGAGCGGGACAAGCATACTGCCTTGCAATGCCATTGAAGTCATTTTCTCCCCCTAAGGATTAAGCGGTTTGAGCCTCACGCTCATAGACGAGCATGGGCTGGGCTTTCTTGACGATGACGTCTTCACTGATGACGACTTCGCGCACGTCATCGCGCGATGGGATATCGTACATCACATCCAGCATGACTTATTCCAGAATGGCCCGAAGCCCGCGGGCGCCGGATTTCCGCCGCGTTGCCTCACGAGCAATGGCTTCCAACGATCCCGGCAAGAACGTCAGCTTGACCTTTTCGAGTTCCATAAGGCGCGCATACTGTTTGGTGAGCGCATTTTTCGGTTCCTTTAAAATATTCACGAGCGCTGCTTCATCGAGATCATGCAGCGTTGCCAAGACCGGAAGGCGTCCCAAAAATTCCGGGATGAGGCCGTATTTCAAAAGATCTTCGGTCTGGACGTCGCTCAGGCGTTCGCTCCCCTTGGTGCTCCTCACCTTAATGTCCGCGCCAAACCCCATGCGTTTTTGACCCACCCGGCGCTCGATGATGTCTTCGAGCCCCACGAACGTCCCTCCCATGATAAAAAGGATGTTCGACGTATCGATTTGAATAAATTCTTGTTGGGGATGCTTGCGACCACCCTTGGGGGGAATGCTGGCCATCGTGCCTTCCATAATTTTAAGCAGCGCCTGCTGCACGCC
>JACQOX010000068.1 GCA_016202335.1 Deltaproteobacteria bacterium | reverse complement strand
TTCCTTGGGTTGCGCAACGACAGGTAGCCCCCCACCGAAAACTCAAGCCACTCAATTGCAAATACGGGAGTTTCAAACGCGCAACTATGACACCAATGATACAAAGATGGTCATGAAGGCCGTTCTCAATGTTCTCCAGGATGATGGTTTCATTATTAAAAATTCCGATTCCGATTTGAATTTTTTAAATGCGGTGAGGGAAGTCGATGTTGAAAATAAAGGCAAAAAATTCTGGGCCCAGTTTTGGTGGGGACCGTGGGGACACTGGGAGAAGAATGCAGTTATTGATTGTACGGCAAACATCAGCCTCTTCGGAACCCAATCACGTGTTCGACTCAATTTTCAAATGAAACGCCTGAACAATAAAGGGGAGATCATAGAAGTTAAACCTCTAGAAGATCCTCAATTTTATCAGGAGTTCTTTTCCAAGGTTGATAAAGGAATTTTTATCCAAAAAGAGAAACTTTGATCCCTTACCCCGGCCTTACCACCGACAGCACATAGCGATCCAAGTCGATATATTTGCGGGCCGTTTTTTGCACGTCTTGGGCGGTGACGGCCAAAATCTGCTGAGGGTAGCGACCGATTTCTTCCAGTCCCAATCCATACAATTGATTGAAGGCGAGCGATGACGCGATGGAGCTGTTTCGCTGTCGATCGAGTTCATAGGTGCCGACCAAATATTGCTGGGCGCGAGAGAGTTCGGATTCTGAAACGACGGTGTCGCTGATTTTAGCGAGTTCGTTTTTGATGCCGTCGATCGCCGTGTCGATTTTTGCGGGGTCAGTGCCAATGTAGACCGCGAAATATCCGGGATCGATGCCGTATTGCACTATGGAGGTGACCGAATAGGCGAGACTCATTTCATCGCGCAGTTTCAGGAACAAACGACCACCTTGTCCTGATAGGAGATTGTTGAGTACTGCCATGGCGTGACGGTCGCTGCCTTTGAAGGTCGGGCCCTGAAACCCCAGCACAATGTGGGCCTGCTGTTTGTTTTTCTTCTTCATTTCTGCAGACAAAATTTTCTTGGGACGGCTGTCGGGCTTGATCTTTGGTGCCTTGGCGGCACCACTTGGTAAATCGCTTAAAAATTCTTTGGCGAGCTCGATGATTTCATCCGGAGACACATCGCCGGAGATGGCCATGACAGCGCCTTTGGCGCGCATGCTGTTTGCCCAATAGGTGCGCAACATGGCGGGAGTGAGTTTTGTCAAAGATTCCTTGGTGCCAAGCGAGCGCAGTCCGTAAGGATGACGCGGATAAAGCTGTCCCAAAAATTGGATGAACGCGAGTTGATCCAAGGCGTCTTCCTGATTGCGAATTTCGTGGAGGAGCTGTTTCTTTTCTTTTGCCACTTCATCGCTCGCAAACGCAGGATGAGTGAGAACGTCCGCGAAGAGGTGAAATCCTTCTCGAATGTGTTCGCTTAAAAATTCACCTTTAAGGCCGATCGTGTTTCGTCCTGAAAATCCCGACAGGCTGCCGGCGATTTTTTCGGTGTCGTGGGCGATTTGAATCGCCGAACGCGTGGTCGTGCCTTTGGTCAGCGTATTCGCGACGAGATTGCTGATGCCATTGTTGGCTTTGGTTTCAAAGCGCGTGCCGCCGATTTGACCGATGACCATCGAGACGATCGGGAGAATGTGGTTTTCCCGAATGATGAGGGTCAATCCATTTTTGAAGCGATGAACAAAGGGAGCGCCATTCGCGGTTTTCTTACTGCCTTTGGCGGTCACAACTTTTTTCTCAGAAACCACAGGAAGATTTTTTTTATTCCATTGCGATTTTTCAGGCGTCAGAAAAATGGACGTACAATTTTCTTGAGTCAGATAGGTCCTGGCAACGCGGCGCACATCTTCAATCGTGACATCGGTCAGCATTTGATAATACCGCGTTTCAAAGTCGTGGGTTCCTGCGGTTGCCAGGAAATAGGCTAATTTCGAGGCTTGGCCGCCGACCGATTCGCGTTCGTAGATTTCACTGGAGCGAATATTGAGTTTTGCGCGTGTCAGTTCCGTGGTGCTGACCGGCGACTGCGTGATCTTCTTGATCTCTTCGTGCACCGCGGTCAGCGCAGGCTCAAGCTTGCTGTCTTCGCACAGGCCCCCGACGGTGAAGAGCCCCGGATGTCGCATGCTGTACGCGTAACAAAAAACGCGTTGGACGAGCTGTTTCTTCTCTTTGACTTCTTGTTCGAGCCGCGACGTGTCGGCGCCGCCCAGGATGTGGCTCAGCACGTCGAGCGCCGGAACATCGGCATGAGTGATTTCAGGAATATGAAATCCACAAGCAAAATGCGTGCTCTGAATATTCGCCGCTGCGATCGTGCTGATCGGCTTTTGCTGGGGAAGATCCAAGAGGGCGTCGGCCAGTGGAATGGGAGCGGCATCTCCGGAGACGCTCGCGAAGGCTTTTTTAATTTTTTCAAACATGGTCTGCATCTCAAAATCACCGACCACGATGAACGCGATGTTTTTGGGTGTGTACCAACGCTTGAAAAAGTCGGTGAGTCGTGCTCGATCGAACGACGTGACGGTCTGGGGAAAACCGATAATCGGTCGACGATAGGGATGCCGGACAAAGGCATTTTCAAATAACATCTCTCCGATCTGATGCGATGGGTTGTCTTTTCCGCGACGAATTTCTTCCAAGATGACTTCGCGCTCGCGATCGACTTCGGTGGCATCGAACAGCGGATTCGCGATGGCGTCGGCGAGGATTTCGAGACCGCGATCAGCGTACCGCGATGCCATATTGATGTAATAGACGGTCTGGTCAAAGGAGGTATAGGCATTGACTTCGCCGCCCGCCGCTTCGATTTCGCGGGCGATCGTTCCCACCGGAAAGGTGGGCGTACCCTTGAAGAGCATGTGTTCGATGAAGTGAGCGATTCCGGCTTCTTCGTCGGTTTCAAAGGCGCTGCCGACTTTCACGAGGGCATTGAAGGAAATGACAGGCGCGGCATGATTTTCTTCCAGATAGACATGCATGCCGTTTTCAAGCACAAAGGTTTGGATGGCCACTTGAGAATTCCTGTTTAAATGGTTGATATAAAGGGAAAATTTCCCTAAAAGCATTGAAGTTTTTTCGCGTAACAACCTTCACCCTGAAAGGAAAGTAAAAATGTTGGAACTTCTGCTTATCCGTCACGGTCAAACCGATTG
>JACQOX010000055.1 GCA_016202335.1 Deltaproteobacteria bacterium | reverse complement strand
TCCCAATATTTGTTTTGATCGCCGGCGCAATGGCATGCTTCATGAGCCTTAAAAGACTCCTTGTGAAAACTCAAAGGAAAGTCACGAAACGTATAGCGAACTTTCTCACCATAAGTGTTGATGATCTGGTTCACTGTTGGACGGGCGCGACCACAGAAAGGACATTCATAATCAGAAAATTCGATGATTTTGACAGGGGCATTTTCCGGACCCTTGGAAGGCGAATTCCCTTCTGCAACTTCTACCCGTGGCGCTTCCAATTTGACTTCGATCTTGGCGTCTTTTTGGAGGTTTGCCAGGAATTGATGTCTTTGCATCTGTTGACGCTGACGAAGCAGATAATTTCTTAGATCATCTTTGACTGTCTCAAAAGGTTCAGAGTCTTTCTGTTTGCGAGCCTCGTACATGGCCTTCATTTCTTCTTCTGCAGGGACGGCTGTTTTGTTTTCCACCTCTTGTTTCAGGAGTTCTTCAACCGTAACTCCCTTATCCTTGGCCGCTTTTTGCAAAAGTTTGTCCTCAATAACACTATCCAGGACATTTCTTCGGACCTCATAAAGTTGAGAATCAATTTTTTGCAATTCACTCTTTGCCGCCTCATCAAGTTCTTTGAAGTAAATGGGTTCACCATTGACCGTTGCGGCAACCTTGGATCCACCACTGCAACTTGCAAGCAGAAACAACAACCCAACCAGAGATAACTTTTTCATGAAAATCCCCCTTTTGATTTATAAATGCTTATGCACTTGACTCCCGTAAGAAAACTTTTGCCCTCTTTTGTCATCCCCGCGAAGGCGGGGATCCAGTATTTGAAAATATTTCTGGATTCCCGCCTTCGCGGGAATGACAGAACGGGACTCAAATGCATAGGCATTTGATTTATATATCGTAATAGAGGCTGAATTCATAGGGGACAGGACGCAGCCTGACCGGGGCCACCTCATTTTCCCTTTTGTATTGCAGCCATTCCTCAATGACCTCTTTTGTGAAGACATCTCCTTTAAGAAGAAACTCGTGATCGGCTTCCAAGGCGTTCAAGGCTTCATCCAAAGAACCGGGGGCCTTTGGAACGCCCGCAAGTTCCTCCGGAGAAAGGTTGTAAATATTCTTGTCGAGAGGCTCTCCCGGATCCATTTTATTTTGAACACCATCCAGTCCCGCCATGAGTATTGCCGTAAAAGCAAGATAACCGTTACAAGAGGGATCTGGGGTGCGAAATTCAATCCTCTTTGCCTTGGGTGATGCCGAGTACATCGGAATTCGTATCGATGCCGAACGATTGCGGCTGGAATAGGCCAGATTGATCGGCGCTTCGTAACCCGGGACCAGACGGCGATAGGAGTTGGTCGTCGGGTTGGTGATGGCGAGAAGCGCGGGAGCATGTTTTAAAATTCCCCCGATAAAGTGGAGCGCCATTTCCGACATGCCACTGTATTTGTCGCCCGCAAAGAGCGGTTTTTCGTTTTTCCACAGGCTGATGTGGGTGTGCATGCCGCTGCCGTTGTCGCCGTAAAGCGGTTTCGGCATGAACGTCACGGTCTTGTTGTGGCGTTTGGCGACGTTGCGGATGATGTACTTGAACCACATGAGCTGATCGGCCATCTTGACGAGCGGGGCAAAGCGCATGTCGATTTCGCACTGACCGGCTGTGGCCACTTCATGGTGCTGGCATTCCACGTGAATGCCGACCTTCTGCATTTCGAGGAGCATCTCGGTGCGGATGTCATTCAAGGCATCGGACGGCGCGCAGGGGAAATAACCTTCTTTGGCGCGCAGTTTGTAACCGAGGTTGCGGCTCCCGTTGTCGCCGGTATTCCAGTGACCTTCTTCGGAATCGATATGGTAAAAACCTTCATTCACATTTTGGCTGAACATGATGTTGTCGAAGATGAAGAATTCCGGTTCAGGGCCGATGAAGCAGGTGTCAGCCAGGCCGATGGATTTCAGGTAGTTTTCGGCCTTTTGGGCGATGTAGCGTGGATCGCGGGAATACGGTTCGCGGGTAATGGGATCCACGATGTTGCACGTGAGCGACAGCGTTGGTGTGGCCGTGAAGGGGTCCATAATAGCCGTGGCGGGATCAGGGATGATCACCATGTCCGAGGCGTCGATGGGCTGCCAACCGCGGATGGAGGAACCGTCAAAGCCGAAACCGTTTTTGAACGCATCGGCATCGAGTTCGCTCATGGGAACGGAGAAGTGCTGCCACGTGCCCGGGAAGTCGAAGAATTTGAAGTCGACCATCTTGGCGCCATTTTTTTCAGCGAATTGAAGTGCGTTTTGTACTGCCATATCTACTCCTCCTTATAGGTTGGGTTGGTGTTTATGTGGAATGGGAATGCTCATCGTTTCTTTGGGTGAGCTCAGCACCACGCGCGTCATGGTCTGCATGACGCCGGGCCAAGACTGAATCTTCGACAGCAGGGCTTCGAGGTTGGGAGTGTTGGCGGTTCGGACTTTGAGCATGTGCGTGCCTTCGCCGGTGATGGCGTGGCATTCCAACACTTCGTCGGCTTTTTGGGCGCGTTCGATGAAGGCGCGATAATGTTTGGAGGAATCCATGGTCACGGCGATGAACGCGGTGACGTCGAGCCCGAGTGCGCGAGGATTGAGGACAGCGGCGTAACTTACGATGATGCCGGCCTCTTCGAGTTTTTTGAGCCGTTCGCTGACCGCGGGAATCGAGAGTCCTGTTTTGTCGGCCAGGTCGCTGCGCTTGATACGGCCCTGGTGTTGCAGCAGATGGAGGAGCTTGTAATCGATGGTGTCGAGTTGTTTGGTGGTCCCGTTCACGGCTTACCTTAAAAATTAAAGTAAAAAGCTATTACGGCAAAACTTATTGAGATATTTACCGTTAAAGTCAACTTTATTTGTAGGTTTGAAAGAAAAAACGCTCCATGCGTTAAACATGGAGCGTTGTTGAGTGGTCGGGGTGAGAGGATTTGAACCTCC
>JACQOX010000050.1 GCA_016202335.1 Deltaproteobacteria bacterium | reverse complement strand
CGCCGGCGTAGCCATACGCCATCTCGATTTTTTTGGCGCTCCCTTCCCAGACTTCGATGAGGCGGTTTTCTTCGTCGTAGACGTAGCGATAATTTTTTCCGTTACTCGTGCGATTGATCACGTTTCCAGCGGCGTCTTTGGCGTTTTCATAAACCAAGGAACCTTGACGGGCTTGCAGCGTGCGCACCAGAGGATCGATGCTGACCGATTGAGCCTCCGCGAGCGGAGAGAACAGCAGGAGGCCGATGAGCAATAGGCTGATGTAAGGTCGCATCATCGTTGTTTCACCATCCGTAGGGGCGACCGGCGGTCGCCCTCAAACACGTGGGAGTATAATTGAGCAATTCCAATGCCAGGAAGCGGCTTTATATCCTATCGGAATTCAAATAGAAATGAGTTTTCATGGGGTTGCAGAGAGATTTTTTGCACCCATCATGCGTCAACAAATTGACAGACAACTTTTTTTTGGTCCTGCCGATAATAAAAGAAGGAACCTCGGGAGGATGGATCATTGCCATGACGCTCATGCCCGCCATGAAAGTGTTTTACAGCCCTGCATATAGTCCTTGCACACCAAATAGCAGTGGAAGCGCCATTGAAACGACCCTCAAAGCAACTTGGATTGCCGAGGCCATCGCGAGAAAGTTTCCTCGCATCGATCTTCGAGAGCCAACGCCTCTCACGGAGGCGCAAATTGCGCAAACGCATGATCCTCGCTATGTCAAGGCTGTGCTTACGGGAAAACCAGAACATGTTGCATCTTCAAATTCTCTGCAGTGGAGTCCTGCGATCTGGAAAATGGCAACCGCTTCCAACGGTGGAGTTTTAGCCGCCGCAAGAACTGCGCTTCAGGATGGCGTTTCCGGTTCTCTTTCAAGCGGGCTTCATCACGCCAAATACGATCGTGGCACCGGTTATTGCACCTTTAATGGACTTGCCATCACTGCCCAGAGGCTGCTTCGTGAACGCCGCGTGCCTTCCGTCCTCATTCTCGACCTTGATGCCCACTGCGGCGGAGGAACGCATTCGCTTGTCAGTCACGACCTGCGCGTCCAGCACGTCGATATCTTCACTACCCCTTTTGACGCCTACATCCCCGATTGGTCAAATACAGCCGAATATCCCGTCCATCTGGATGAATATCTCGATGTTATAAAGAGTCGTCTGAGGGCCTTGCAGGGAATAGAGTTCGGCATTTGCCTCTACAATGCCGGCATGGACCCTATCCATGACGGCATTCCCGCAACCGTCCTCCAGATGAGAGAGAAAATGGTCTTTAAGTGGTGCCGCGAGCAGGGGATCCCCGTCGCCTTTACGTTGGCCGGTGGTTATCTCTTGAAAAATGGAGCCACAGGTCAGGACGTTACGAAAGACGAGCTCATCGATCTCCATCTCGCAACCATCGATGCTGCGCTTGAAACTTTTCTGCGGCTCAATGGATAATCCTTATGGTTGCTATCTTCACCACATCTCTTCTTTCAAGTACCCAAACTACTTTCGCTGGCCAGGCAAGCATTTTGGGTACTATTGGCATGTATTCGCCCTCGTCGATGCAATCCTTGAGCACTTCATGGTATCGGCAACCCATGGACGACGCCGGACAATCAACATTGCTGCGCGACATCACTCGTCTCACCCCGAAAAAGGCGTTGGCACTGCTAAAAGAGGTGACAAGCGCTCATGAGTTAGAAAATATTCGTCCTTCAGCCCTTGCCGCCATGTTCGAAGCTTCCCCTTCCGTGGCCATGCGAGAGGCGGCAAAGCATCGTGACCATTTAAGGCGGGCTGTGGCCTACGCTGACACGGGACTCCCCTTCGATTGCCCGTTTTGGCCGCGCTATCTCGCAGATGAGCACCCAGCGGAATTTCTCGCAAAGTTGCAGGAAGAGGTGGCTCGCTATCGCAGCGGCGCCAACATCGCTGATGTCCATGATCCTCAAGAATTGGCCCTGGCCTATGCCGGACTCGATCACCCGACCCTTCTCACCTTTTCCGATTTTTGTCGAAATCTGCCGCGTGGACCGCTGCCAAAACTCTTTTTGACCGAATCGTTTACGGCACGGCTTCGCCACGCCCCCATGTTAAACACGGTGATGGACAAAGGCGTTCTCAAGGCCGCTTCCGATCCCATCGATCATGTCCGGCTGCCGGATCAATTCCCACAGAGGTTGCGCGAAAGTCCTGCGCTCTCCCCTGATCTTCGCCGGCAGTTGCTCGAAGCTTTGCCCAGTGGTTTTCACCCCTGGCTTACTGAACCGCAACATGCGTCCATCACCAAACTCACGCGCAAACTGATCTCTGCCGAAATGCCTGAACAGCGACGTCGAAGCATGCTCATACACTTGATCGTTTTTCTGACCTGGCAACACCCTGCCATGGCGCCGCATCGCAAAGACTTCTTCCACTTTCGCGATGAACGCATGAGCAACGACGATTTTATCGTTGCGACGGGATTCCTTGAGCAATTCTATCGCGTCTGGATTCCAGAGACCATGTCAACGCTCGGAATAGACCCCAAACGCTTTCCATTCTTCGCAAAGATCGCGGCACGGCTTGAAGAAGAACAACACAAGATAGCCGCGGCAGGCAGCCTTGAATCGCACGAAGAGCTTGTGGAATTTCATCCTTCCAAAAATCGGGCCGATGCCTATTTTGGCCATGTTTCAGACGACAGCAATAAATGGGAGTTTGGACACATTGAAGGGGATCATTTTCAGTTCTATCGTATAATCAGTCGTGGTCGACTCATGGGGCTTCTTTATGTCGGCCTGGATAAATACAAAACAAGCTGGCTTCGCACGGAAAGAAATCTCCTCATCGCCATTCAACCGCGAACATTTTGGGATGTCGATCGCGAACAGCTTTTTGACGTTGTCCGCACCCGCTTTGCAGGCCTGGCGCATCGGCGAGGATACAACGGTCTCTACATGATGGCCAATCCACACCAACAATCCAACGATCCCGGCATCCATCAAGCCATCGCGGCCAAGGCCTTAGCCCCGTTCAATCTTCCTGAATCGCGTCCCAGAATAAACGCAGGGGTCTTTCAAGGGAGAGAATTACTGACCCTGTGGAAAGAATGATTCATCTCAATACCATTCACTATCAAGCAGCTCAGGTCGCTCTTGCAAGCCAGCTCACAACTGGATTACTCGGTCACGCTCCCTTTTTATCCAACAACGCACGATTTTCCGATATTCCACATGTTGAAACTATTATTCACGCTCTCCACACTCAGCCATGCGACCTGCTCCGACCATTTACTATCAATGGTTATTTTTCTTTTGGAACTGCCATCACCATTTTTCATCACAGTGTAGTCAATCCTTATCCCGTGGGTCCTGTCGGCGGATTGGTCGCAGCAAGCGAGATCACACCTTCCTATCAGCAAGCCATCCACAAAAAAGATGCCGCTTCATTTCAAGCGTACACGCACACGATCGCCCTCGAGATGGAAAAAGCTGCAACTGCTGTCAACGCCTGTCTCAGGGGGGAACAACAAGGAAAACTACCAGATCCAAGCGATCAAACCATTGCCTCTATGCTTCATTTTTGGAACAGCGCCCAATTGTCGCAACTGCCATTTGGGTCCATCAGTCGACTCATCAATTTCATGCCGCCCCCACCTTTTACGAACGAAGTTTCTTGGCTAGAAATGGTTGATTTTGCACAACAATGGGAAAAGGCATTTTGCGCTCTCAAAGAGGGAAAACCATCAAGACGATTCAATTTTTTGAGGACTATCTTCTCAAGGCAAAATCATGGGCATCCAAAAAGAAACGTCATCGCGAACATCAGAATAAATGACCTGGCCGCTGCCATTCAGGATTTAAAACAATACATAACGATCTGTGAGCAACAAAGACGAGATGATGAAGCAAGTTATTTCCACGTCCAACGGGGATTATTGGAATTATATGATGCCTATAAAAAAGAACGGTCAGGAATGCTCACTGAATCTCTTCAAAGTTATGCGGACGCCATCCAATCCCTGAGCAGGTATGGCCTCCATTTTTATGCGGCGCATGCACAGGTCAAACTTAATGAGGCATTCATGAGCTATATCGATAAAACAAATGCAACAGAAGCAGAACAGGTCTTTCAACCGTGGCTGCAAAAACTTCACCCTGATGTGCGAAATCGGGCAAGGTGACGTTCCATTACTTTCGTACCGGAACAGATTGAGCTGTATCAAGCCCCGGATCCTGATAGGCCCCATGTTCTTCCAAAAATTTATTAATTCCCTTGTAATTCAGGGTTCGTTGAGGACCAACGCCTTCAAGTTGTTCTCCTAACATTTTCGAAACATCTCCATAATTTCCTACCCGTTCACCAAAATTTGGACCTTGTCTCCCTTTGCCGGTACAGAATCGGCTTTTCCGCACCCAAATTTTCGGCGTGCCATTCGATTGAACGGCTCCAGTTTCCATAACACCATCAAATGGAAACCATTCTCCTGGTCTACCACTATTGGTCCCCGATGATTTATAAAAACCCTGGGGTCCATATTTCGTCTTCACCACGACAACATCCCGTGCCTTACCTTGTGGGCTAAGATATTTGACAACCGGAGAGATCACACCTTCAGACCCCATTTTTCGAGGCATGCTCGCGGCTCCGGCTTTTGCGAACCCAAGCGCTAAGGTGACCGTCTGCCCTAAATGCGCAAACGCATCGTAAGCATGCGCACCCGCTTCGGCTCCAGAACTCTCCAGCATTGCATCCAAAGACGCCATCGCATGGGCCATGGGATTGATGGAGCCTTCTCCTGAAAGGTCCAAAGCGGTCTCAGGAGGTGCAACATAGTTTAAAGGAGAAACGAGATAATCCGGCATTCCTTCAATCATAGGAGGATCTGCTGCAGCATAACGAAGCCCTCGTTCAAAAAAACCCTTCACAAATGCCAAGGCTTCAGCGTGTCCACTGGGATCATTGAACTTCATAGGATCACCACTGACGTACATGAAAGGATTCCAACCATGGCTTTTTTTAGGATCAGGAATAATGCTATCCGCACTCATAAATCTTCCAGCTCCTGGGTCATAAAACCGCGCGCCGTAGTACATCAACCCACCGTGTTCATCCAATTCTTGGCCAGTATAGCCGTGGTTTTGCTGGCGGCCGACGCTGCCATTTTGACCTTGAATAAAAAGCTGACCGTAGGGTTCATACGTCGAAACCGAAACAACGGTTCCAGCCGCATCCAGTTCTCTGGCCTGCGAGCCCAAATGATCTTGGAGAAAGTAGTGATCACCGGCAGCAGGACCTCGGAGTGGAATTGGTTGATTATTGCCCAACGTTCCGCGCGTGGAGGTCAGTAATTTTCCGGTTGAACCAGCGATGTGCGTGGTCACCGATCGTTCCGTCACCGTGCCATTCACCACCGATTCATGGATTTGCACGGAACCGAGATACGTCGTGCGAATACTTCGGCCACCACCGAGTAAAACTTCTTTGCGCAGCCGATTGCCCGCGTAGCCATACGCCATCTCGATTTTCTTGGCGTTATTTTCCCAGACTTCGGTCAGACGATTTTCTTCGTCGTACACGTAGCGATATTGTTTCGCGTTACTCGTGCGGTTGATCACATTGCCGGCGGGGTCTTTTGCGTTTTCATACACCAGAGCACCTCGGCGAGTTTGTAGGGTGCGGACAAGGGGATCGATGTTGGCCGATTGAGCTTGGGCCAAAGGCGAGAAAAGCAGGAGACCTATAAGGAATAGGCTGATGTACCAGTTTGAAGCTGCTTCGAAATGGTTATGAGGTCGCATCGTTGCTTCACCATCCGTAGGGGCGACCGGCCGGTCGCCCCTACAAAGAAACACCATTATTGCTGCGCCATAGATTGCAAATATGGGGCAATATCCCGCGGTGTCGCCCGATACCCCTGCAGTGGATTCTGCGTGCCCGTGGTGTTGAACACATCCAACCCCATCAACCACATGTCGCCGACTTCGTTGTAGCGATAATCACGATGGCCATAGACTCCGTCGGCCGTAATCAAGCGGTCCAATCGGTCATATTGGAAGATCTGATTTTCGTCGCGGCTGTCAGGGACCCGACGACCTCCCACGGTTGCCGGCGTCACAAACTCATCTTGAATACGTGTAATATTGTGCACGTCGTCGTAGTGATATTTTAGTTTCATGAGCGTCTCATTGTTCCGACTGCGATAGTAGTGCATCACATCCAGGAAATTATCGGGACGATAGGTGTAACTCCCGACCACGCCGTTGACCGTGCGGGTGAGCACCTGGCCCATGGGGTTGTACGTCATCGCCGCCAAGGGTCGATTGTTCTTCAAGATTGAAGTATTGTTCCCCCCAAGACCGTAGCGATAACCAACAACAGTTGATGTTGCCGCAGCACTATACTGCAGCACATTCACGGTGGGGAGCGCGTCCGGGAGCGTAACATCAAAAGGCCGCCCTGCAAGATCGTACGTGAACTGCTCAACCACCGGCAAGACAGCGCCCTGCGCATTTTTGACCCATGGCAGGCGGGTCGTCTTTTCAATCAACTGACCAACCGCATTATATTTAAAGGCATAGCTCTGCGTCCACGGAGCGGTGGTCCCTTCGCCAATGGCTTCCCAAGATGCCAGCAGTTGTCCCTTGTTGTAGGGATTGGTGTTCCCCTGCATCTGATCATAGACAAGGTGGGTCAGACGGTTGGGGATCCTCCGGTCTCTGTTCACGATCTTCCGCTTGGTCACGCGGCCTAAGCTGTCGTACCAATACCACTGCTGATGACCATTCGGATTCTGCGTGTATTGCAGCGTCCCTGTGGGATTATAGAACGCGTACGTTGTTCCAATTCCCATCGGCCCGCTCTTTTCCTTCACGCGACCAAAGCTATCGTATTTATATGCCACACGGCGCTGCGCCAAATTCGCCGCGGTATGCGGAAGCAGCACTTCCGTCACCATGTCGGCATGATTATAATTGTAATGTAACTGCTGGCCCAGCGGATCAAAGACGTCGATCAGGTTTCCACGTTCGTTGAAGTCGTACAGCGTTGTGCGATTCTTCGCGTCGGTAATCCCCACAAGCCGCGTCGAAGCATGGGCATTGTTGATCTCGTCCATCTGCGGACCATAGGAATAAAACCGCAGATGTTTAAGCGTTCCGTCCTCCATCCGCTGAATGCGTTTGGTCCGACCACGATCATCGAACGTTACCAGCGTGTACCGCTGTTGCGGGCTGTTGGATTGATACGGATCGTCGTAGCGAACAATGCGTTCGCGTCTGTCAAAGGATTCCGACTTGTCCGAAATAATGGTGATGTTCGTCCCTTGATCGCTTGGCGCCACGGTTTTGTAGCCTTTGCCGCCGCCATCAAAATACTTCTTCGTGCTCGACCAAATCTCTGGCGTTTCACCAACCTTGGTCGAGACGACAACATGCTGGGCATTGGTTTGACCAAAATTGACCTGACCAAAATTGTTGTAAGATGTTGCCGTAACTGCACCATTGGGAGCCGTGACACTCGTCACGCGGCCCAATCCGTCGTACGTGTATCTTGTCACTTGAGGCGTCTGGGGCGTGTTATTGTATCCCCTCTCTTCCTTGATCCTTCCCGCTTCGTCGTACGTCATTTCTTTCACCAAATTGTAGGTATTCGTAGACGCAGAGGTATTCGGCTGCTGCGTTGCAAGGCCTCCCGCACTTCGAGCCTTGCCATCGGTTGATGACCCGGGTGGTTGTACGAGTACCGTATGTTTTTTGAGATAGGTCTGATACTTGTCGTCGTACTCCATGCTTTCGAAACCACCCACTTGATTGTTGAAGGACCGGATGTTTCCATTGGCATAATATTGAATGTCCGTCTTGATCGGAACCCAACCCGCGCCTTGCGGCACCGTGGTCCCCCGCGCAAAACACTGACCCATCGCATTGGCCTGAGGGCAAAGGAAGGCATCCATACGCGTTGCCTTCCAAAAGCTGCTCGGATCGTACGTCGTCTTTTGCCAGCTCAAAATCGTGTCCGTCGGTCGAATTGTTTTCACCCAGTTTTTTCGTCCCAGGGACCACGAGTTCACGTCATAAGAATAGTCGTTAAGCGTGATAGTGCAATCCGACCCTGACGTTCCGACACACGACATGGCCTGTTTCACAAAGGCCTTGCCAACCGGCGACGTGTACGCATCGTCGTACGTGAGCGTCGTCGTCGCCGTAGAGGTTAAAAGCGATCCGCGTTCGTATTCACGCGACGTGGAGCCCAAGCCCCGCACAAACCAAAAGGGACTGCTTGCGGTTCCTGTCTGCCACGGAGCAATCACCTCATAGCTCTGCTCTGACGTTGAAATGGGGTCTCCCGCGCTATCAAACGTCGAGATTCTCTTCGGCATCCCATTGAACCATTTGGTGACATAGTAATCCGTGACACTTCGCATCCCGGTTTGATCATCCCGAACAACGAACTTGGTGAACCCGTGGTCACGACTATTCTTGCCATTAAAGAGATAGCGACCGGCAATGTATTCGTACGTCGAAGAACGCTCCAGCCGACCGTCGTTGCTGATAAGGCATTCCGCAAGTGGGCGCGGAAAATTATTGATCCCCCCGCAATTGACGTCGAAATTTGCGCTCATATTCGCAGGAGCATCGCAGGTGGCGTTTGCCACCAAGGCACGTGGTTGAATCGCTGCTTCCAAAGTCCTGGGGTTCCCCATTTCAGCGGCCGGTTTCATGACAACTGTAGTTGAACCACCAAAACCATTGCTGACACTCACGATCTGATCTGGGTAGCGCGTCATGGTCTTGAAGGCCTTGACTGGAATCGTCGGATCTTTACCGATCGCCACGATTTCCTGATCCCCGTCCCCATCGAGGTCTGCCGGCAGAAGGACGTCAATGCGTCCAGCAGCAGCCCATTGGAGCGTATGAATATCTTGTTCAAATCCTTGAGGGCTCCCTTTGATCCAGGCCAAAGTCGCCACTCCACCCACATCGCTTTGTGCAAAGACATAGTCCATACAGCGATCGCCATCGATATCGGCAAGGACCGAATGACCCTTCGCAGACGCCGGAATGCCATCGTATAACCCACCAGGAATGCTGCTGGCATTGGCAGGATGTCGGATAAATCTCATGAGTCTTCCAAAGTAAGAAGGCATTTGAGCCGGCTCTTGGTCATACTGAATTTTAGCAGCTCCAATTCCGGTTTCTGCATAGGCTGATTCCACTTCAAAACCATGCTGGCCCGCATACGAAGTCACCACATCACTCACCCCATCGCAATTAATGTCCCCGGTGTGGAATTCATGTGACGCCGATGGATTGGACCATGCCCAATGCCCTGCTCGGACTTGACTAAAATCCGCCGGGAATTCTCGGCGCAAGTGATTATAGACTCGGAAGGGAAGTTGCATTCCTCCACTAGCTGCTGGATTTTCCTCCACACCTGAAAGTTGGACGAGATGAAAACCGAAGGGATCATAGGTCCCTGTCCCCAAAGTGCTTTCACTGCCGTTAAAAAGATCACTGATGGCTGTCAAAGCCTCTCCGCCTACATAATCACTTCGATCCACGGTAATGGTACCTGTCTTCCAATGGCCCCGGGCCATGACTACAAGGTCGGCACGTTTATCGGCATTGAAATTATCTAAAAGCATCTCATAGGAAAAAAAACCAAGTGGCGACCGATCATCTACGAAAGGAAGGACAGACTCTTTGAAATTTTCAAAACCGCCGTTGGGAATACCAAGGGAGTAGCTAATTTCCATTCCACCTGGACGTTGAAGTCTGTAAAACCCATTGCGAGGAACCTCAGTTCTAACGCCAACCACACCCTTTGTCGAACTCTGCGTTCTAATGAGATATTCTGGCCTCAGCGAATAGACTAAATCCGTCACTCCGTCGCCGTTAACATCGCCAAATCGCATTCGTTCTTGACTCAGCGGTCGAGACACAATCTGACGTGGATCAAACCAATCAACCGGAAAATCTAAGAATTGAACCTGTCGAGTTTTATTAAAGGTTGCATAGCCGGAAGAAGAACCCTGCAGGGTAATCACCATTTTCTTAGGACCAATATCATAAACTAAAGCAAGATCGTCCTTACCGTCGGCGTTATTATCAACTGGGAAAATATCCAATCGAGAGAAATTGAGGTATTTCGGGACATCTTCTCCGGGAATAAAAGGCAAGTTACAGATTGAATTCGCACCGCTGCATGGTATCTGATCGGTTCTTGGCAGAAAGATGGTGAGGTTGCTAGAAAGATTGACCTGAGAAGCCAAGGATGTCACCGAGATTTTTATATGTCCAAAGTTGTCCCGCTCCTGCTGGACATCTAAATAACTTTCCGTCGTCACCAAATCTTTAATCCCATCTCCATTGACGTCTGCCAAAAAGATACGGACGTCGTCATTGTAACGCCGTACAACACCGAGAGCATTGGGATCTCGTGGATTGAGAACCGGAAAAATTTGAATGGTTTCCGGGGGGGCCAACTCACCACCGTTTGCCCCATGAACACCTCGATAGAGGTAAATAAGATTGCGGCCGCGGTATTCTTCAGGGGGATTACGCCCACCACCGTTTCTATAATATTTGCCTTTATAAAGGACCACGACATCGGCCGTCCCATTGCCATCAACATCGCCAGTTTGCACCATGACAGGGTAATCGTCTTCAGATGTAAAAATAAGGTCGTCGTAGTTACCATAACCGGTTTTATAACCAAAATCATCATCGGCTGGTCTTTCAGGCAGTCCCAAAACCTGAAGCGATTCGGCTGTGAAGGGTGGATGGGCATCGTAATCGATATCATTCCATGTCAAGGTCACAGGTGGATTACTGGTGTAGGTTGAAGGATTTGAAGCTCCAGTTGTTGCATTGGATGACGATGGATTAAGGCCTCTTTCGTGAATCGCGTGCAAAAGACTTTTCCCAGAACCGCTCAAACCATAGGACAGCAAATATTCGCGAATAGGTTTTTGATGACCCCTTTCTACAGCAATAATCTTAATTTTCTTAAGTCGTTTTTCATAAGAGGGAAAACTCGTGGGATCAGGTCGCACATCGTCATCGACATCTGAAACCCCATCGCTCGGATACCAAAATTCAACGGCATGATAGTTGTTTGTCGCTTCACCTTGATTCACCGAATATTTAATCCGTTTAGGATATAAAATGGGGACACCTTGACCATAATGAAGCCCGGCGATGTATTGATACACGATGACATTGCCGTAGATGTCGACTGTTTTACGGGGATACCAGATCATTCCGCCAACATTTGTAGTCCCGATCCGCAGGTCCGATGTTCGCGTCCACGATGCCAAGGGCTTAGCACCAGCTCCACAAGCCCCATTCCAGGCAGAAGAATTGCACTGTTCGTCACCACCATAATACGTAATAGAACCATCGCCGTGATAGGCCTTCCAATAACAAGGTCCGGAAAGAATCTTGGAACCCGTATTACATATGTTTCCTGATTTTTCGAAACGGATCCACGACTCACGTCGGGTATGAAAATAATTTCCATTGGGAAGGAGTTCATTGTCGCTCACCGGGGCAACGTCAGGACCTGCGGGATTAAACGCATAGGAATCCGCCGGGTGTCTCCCATTCTGGTTTTCTTGAAATCGAAACCCATGACCAGCATCAAAACGTTGAATCACTGAACCAAACGCCAACCCACAGCGCATGCCCACGAGGCCATTGTCTTTATGGGAGTCGCAATTGATGGCCACCGAAGGTTGCATACCTGCAGGTCCCTCTGGGAGCTTGATCGGATGACTAAAGGTGACTGAACCACGTTCATTCACGCTTAATCCGCTTGGAACGGCAAAAACACTTTCAAATTCGGCACCGGTGACCAGGCCATCGAGGAGAACATTTTTTCGGAGGGTATCAGGAACACCCAGTTGACCCGTAGTCGTAATTTCATATCTCACTTCGCCAGCTCCCTGGGCATTCACAAACGGCGTGTACACAAGGATGACCAAGACCACGAGCAGCCATTTTTTCATAAAAGTTGCCTCCGTCGAAGGGTAATTGAAGCAATAAATATGCCTCTTTTTGAGAAATGCAACAGGTTGATTTCAAAAATCTTTTTAAATTTTAAAAATCCTGGCAGGTGCAAATGAACTCCGTGACGTCAAGAAATTGACAGACAACTTTTTCTGAAAAATGACGATAATTTTTATATGATCCACCTCACTTCAACCAACTCCCCAGCCGCACAGGTGGCCTTTGCTGCACAGGTCACGGCAGGGCTCATCGGTCATGTTGGCTTCTTAAATCGAATCGCTGCTAATAGTTCTCTGAATCACATGACCACGGCCGTCGATGCCCTTCGCCAAAACCCCCGAACTATTTTTGAGACCTTTACCGTCTATAATCACTTTTCTGGGTCCAGTGTCGTCAAGATCTTCCACGAAACCATCGTCAATCCTTTCCCTCCAGGCCCCATTGGAGCCTTCGTCGCGGGAAGCGACCTTGAACCCGCATACCGTTATGCGATCGAAAGAAATGATCTGTCTTCGTTTGAAAGCTATGCAGGGACCGTCGCAGACGCCATGATCAAAAGCGCTGCCGTGATTGATGGCGTGTTCGACAAACTGAAACGCGACGAAACGTTGACCGACGGGGATCATGCCGTCATAAGCCTTCTTGGATATGTCCGTCCCCATTGTCTCGACCTTCACGGGGAAACCTCTTCCTGGCTCAAAGCACCGATGGGAAACATGAAATACCGGGATCTCACTCGACTCCTCAGCTTCATGCCCCCACCTCCTCTCACCGAAGAATCAACCTGGATGGAGGCGTTTGATTTTCTCGATCAACGACGTGGCAGCGATCCTCCAGCGCGACTTCACCGCATCCGACAGATGTCGACTTCATTGCTCCGATTCCCGTGGAATAGACAACGTGCACTTGAACAACGCAAAAAAAAGGAAATCCTTTCACACGTCCGAGAGAACAATTACACCGCGTCGGTTCAGGGACTACGAGAGCTCCGAGCTGAGTTGGATCAACAAGGCCGCCTTCAGGAAGCCGCATTTTTTGGATACCAACGGGGCATCTTGGAATTCGCTCACGCTTTCAAACAAGACAAAGAAGGAAATCTTGAAACGGCAATTCAATTGTACTTTGACGCGACGCTGTCGCTTGGAGAATTTGGTTTCAACCTCAATGCTGCCAAGGCCCAGGTGGGATTACATGACGCTCTGATCAAGCTGGCAAAAGAGGCAAACACTGAAGAGAAGAAAAAAGTCGCCGAACAAAAAATCCGCACATACCTTCCAAGGCTTCACGTCGACTTACGAGATGATGACTTAACCGCCACACTTTCGATTTTCACTCCTTTGGAAAAACAAGAAGCCCCAATGACATGGGGCCTCTTTGGAATTCTTCCCACTCCTAAAGGTTAATGCTGCTTGGCCAGCTGTTCCCGTGCTAAATCAATAATTGGTTTAGATGTATCCGGCGGCAGTCCAAACTCAATCCTTTCGCGGCGGGCCAGTGATTCCATAACCTGCGATTCAGTTTCAAGGGTCGGCATCTCAAGCTGGGTTGCATTTTGCTCAAGAGCCCGCGCCGATGCTGATTGTCCTTCTTCGAAAACATTCGTTGCTTCGGAAGCACCCTCAACCTTTGCTGCCCTCCGTAATACATGAGCCCGCCGAATTCATCTAACTCTTGCCCGGTGTAGCCGTGGTTCTGCTGCCGACCGACGCTGCCATTTTGTCCTTGAATGAAAACCTGGCCGTAGGGTTCATAGATCGACGCTGAGACAATCGTGCCAGCGGCATTAAGTTCTCGAGCCTGTGAACCGAGGTGATCGTTGATAAAATAATGATCGCCGACGTTCGGGCCGCGCAGCGGCAGTTGCTGGCCATTCCCGAACGTTCCACGCGTGGACATCAGAATTTTCCCAGTGGACGCAGCAATGTGCGTAGTCACGGATCGTTCAGTCACAATATTATTCACGACTGATTCATGAACCTGCATGGAACCGAGATAGGTCGTGCGAATACTTCGGCCACCGCCGAGTAAAACTTCATCGACCCGCTTGTTCAGGCGCTTCGAGCGGTCGTAAATGGTTTTACGGATGCTGGAAGGGAATTTTTTGACCCACTCCGTCAAAGCATTGACGACCGAGAATCTCCTGCATTTATAAAATGAGTTGAATCGGCAAAACAAGTTCACGTTCATTGAGGATTTTGATTTCTTTTCCTGGGTGGAGGTAAACGAGTTTGGAGTGGGGGGTATTGGTCAGAAACGATCCTGCGCTTCGAAAGGAACTGAGCGAAGGATGATTTTCCTGCATACAAATGAACCCCAACGCCTTGCCCGAAGCACGAACAACAAAAGGAACGTAAGCTCCTCCCTGCTGGCGGTATTGGGAGAGCTCCCACGAGACACCGGAAGTGTAAGCGAAAGGAATGCGGAGGTGGGCAAAGCTTAATCTTTCGAGATCCCCAACGAAGTTGGCAGAAAAACCAGATTCACCCGACAAGCGCACGGAACTCAAATATGAAGCCTCTCCCTGGTCTTCAAAGAAAAGAACTGGGCGGGATTCATTGCCCTCGCAGGGAAT